>JBIPNU010000534.1:0-2624 GCA_044370615.1 Burkholderiales bacterium | reverse complement strand
CTCATGACCGCGCTGGCGATGATCATCGGCATGATTCCGATGGCGCTGGGCGTGGGCGAAGGCGGCGAGCAGAATGCGCCGCTCGGCCGCGCGGTGATCGGCGGCCTGCTGTTCGCGACCGTCTCCACCCTGTTCCTGGTGCCGGTGCTGTTCGGCGCCGTCTACCAGTTCGCGGCCCGTCGCGCCGCGGCGCGCGAAGCGGTCGGTGCCACGGGGCGTGCGCCGCCCGGCGCGCCCTCGGCCGTCACCCCGGAGGCCTGACCCGATGTCCGAAGAGCGCCATCGCCCCCTGGCGATCCATCCGATGGAGGACGTCGACCCCGCCACGCTGCCGGGCCGGCGCGCCACGCTGGCGCGCGCGAAGTGGCTCACGCTCGGCGTGCTGATCCTGCTCGCGATCGGCGGGCTGGCGACCTGGGTGAAGCGCAGCCAGGCCGCGGCGGCGCTGGCGGCCGGCACGCCGGAACTCGCCCGCATCCACGTTCGCGTCACCCAGCCGCGGGTCGCGGACAAGGGGCAGACGGTACAGCTGCCCGGCACGCTGCAGGGCTACACGCAGGCGCCGATCGCCGCGCGCGCCAGCGGATACCTCAGGCGCTGGCACCGCGATATCGGCAGCCGGGTGCAGGCGGGCGACCTGCTCGCGGAGATCGAAACCCCGGAGATCGACCAGCAGCTCACGCAGGCCATCGCGGCCCGCGAACAGGCAGCCTCCAGCCTCGCGCTGGCCACGAGTACGCTCGCGCGCTGGGAAGCGCTGCGCAAGAAGGACGCGGTCTCGCAGCAGGACCTCGACGAGCGCCGCAGCAACGAGGCGCAGGCACGCGCGAACCTCGCGGCAGCCGACGCCAACGTCGCCCGCCTGCGCCAGCTGGAAGGCTTCAAGCGGGTCGTCGCGCCGTTCCCCGGGGTGATCACCCGGCGCAATGTCGACGTCGGCGACCTGATCGATGCCGGTGGCGGCGCGAGTCGCGCGCTGTTCGTGCTCTCCCAGACCGATCCGTTGCGCGTCTACGTGAACGTGCCCCAGTCCTACGCCCATCTCGTACGCGCAGGCCAGACGGTGGAGGTCACCCAGGCGGAGCTGCCCGGGCGTCGCTTCTCCGGTCGGGTGATGCGCACCGCGGGCGCGATCGACCCCGCCACCCGGACCATGGTCGCCGAAGTCAACCTGGCCAATCGCGACGGCGCGCTGCTGCCCGGCGCCTTCGTCAGCGTCGCGCTGCCGCTGCAGGCGAGCGAGCTGCTGCTGGTCGAGGCCAACACGCTGATCTTCCGCAGCGAAGGCATCCGCGTGGCCAGCGTCGATGGCGATGGGGTGGTGACGCTGCGCCCGGTGCGCATCGGACGCAACCTCGGCCCGGTGGTGCAGGTGCTGGAGGGCCTCTCGCGCGAGGAGCGGGTGGTGCTCAACCCGCCCGACTCCCTGGGCGACGGCGACCGGGTCAGTATCGTCACCACGCCGCCGCGCGGCGCCGGCGGAAAGGACGGCGGCAAGGAGGCGAAGAAGGACGCGGGCGAAGCGGCCAGGGCGCGCACGGGTGAATCCGCACCGCAGGGCAAGGTGGCCGAGAAGGGCAAGCCGTGACCACACGCCGTTGCCTGCTGGCCGCGCTCGCGCTGCCGCTGTTGCAGGCCTGTCGCTCGGGCCCGGCCTACGAGCGCCCGGCGCTGGAGATGCCGCAGGCCTGGCGGGTCGAGGCGCCGTGGCGGCCGGCAGCGCCGGACGATCGGCGGACCCGCGGGCCGTGGTGGGTGCGCTTCGGCGATCCGCAACTCGACGCCCTGCAGGAGAAGGCGCTCGCGGCCAGCCCGACCCTCGCCGCCGCCGCCGCACGCCTGGCCGCGGCAGGCGCGCAGCTCGATGCGGCGATGTCCGCACGCTATCCGCAGCTCACCGCCTCGCTGCGCGACCAGCGCCTGCGCATCTCCTCGGAGCGACCGCTCACCCGCTACAACACGCCGCAGTTCGCGACCGCGCAGTCCGACTTCCTCGGCCTGCTCGGCGCGAGCTACGAGGTCGATGTCGCCGGCCGGGTCAGCGCGCTGGTCGAAGGCGCGCGCGCGACCGCCGCGCAGTCGGCAGCGGAGTTCGAGAACGTCCGCCTGCTGCTCACCGCCGATCTTGCCAGCGCCTACTTCAACCTGCGCGCGATCGACATCGAGCTCGAGGCGGTGCAGCGGGCGATCGCCCTGCAGCGCCGCTCGCTCGCCTATGTACAGTCGCGCCACGCGCTGGGCGCCTCCTCCGGCGTGGACCTCGCGCAGCAGCAGGCGCTGCTCGACGCGACGCTGACGCAGGTCGACCTGCTCCGACGCCAGCGCGTGCCGTTCGAAAACGCGATCGCCACGCTCACCGGCACGCCTGCGCCGCTGTTCCAGCTGCCGCCGCAGCCCCACCCGTTGCGTCCGCCCGATGTGCCGATCGGCGTGCCCTCCGACCTGCTCGAACGCCGGCCGGACGTGGCCGCCGCCGAGCGCGCGATGGCGGCGGCCACTGCCCAGATCGGAGTGAGCGAGGCGGCGTTCTTCCCCAGCATCGCGCTGGGCGGCACCTATGGCAGCCAGAGCCGCGACCTCGCCACGCTGTTCTCCACCCCCGCGCTGGTGTGGTCGCTGGGCGC
>JBIPNU010000533.1:0-2626 GCA_044370615.1 Burkholderiales bacterium | reverse complement strand
GGTCTCCAACGAGTCCTGCGCGGGGGGGTCCGCGGTGTCGCTGGCCACCGGCGTGCCGGTGGCCAACGGCATCCTGACCACCGAGACCGACGAGCAGGCCGAGGTTCGCGCGGCCGAGAAGGGGCGGGACTGCGCCCGCGCGGCCGTCGAGATGGCGACGCTGCTGCGCCGGATCGGCGATGACCCGCGCTGAGGCGGCTGCCGCCGGCAGTCGCGCGCCGCCGCGCACCAGCGCGCGGCGGCGTTCGCGCGAGTTCGTGCTGCAGGGGCTCTACCAGTGGTTGCTCTCCGGCACCGAGGTGACGGAGATCGCGCGCCAGCTGCGCGAGCAGGAGGCGTTCGATCGTGCCGATGCGGCCTTCGCGGACTGGCTGCTTGTCGGCGCGGTGGAAGGGGCGGAGGAGGCTTCCGCCTTGCTGCAGCCGCTGCTCGACCGGCCGATCACGGGGCTGAGCCCGGTCGAGCGCGCGATCCTGCTGCTGGGTACGCAGGAGCTGCGCACCGCGCCACAGGCGCCGTTCGGCGCGCCGTGGAAGGTGGTGATCAACGAGGCGGTCGAACTCGCCCGACGCTTCGGCGGGACCGATGGCCACAAGTACGTGAACGGGGTGCTCGACCGGCTCGCGCGGCAACTGCGCGGCGAGGAAGGCACCGGCAACTGAGTCGGAGGACCGCACACCATGAAGTCGCTGAAGATCCGGATCTACCTGTTCTACGTTGCCGCGGTGTTCTTCGCGGCCCTGGGGTTGTGGATGATCGGCCGCGGCCTGTTCGGCGACGGCGGCTTCACCGCGTTGCTGATCGGCGGGCTGATGTTCGCCACCGGGGTGATCGACTACGCGATGGGCAGCTACCTGCAGAAGATCTACCTGCAGCAGCCGGCCGCTCCTGCGTCGGGCAGCCCGCGCGACACCGACGCGGGCGGCCAGCCGGGCTGACGGGCGGCGCGGCGGGCCCCGTCCGGCGGGCCGCGCGCACGCAGACGCCCCCAGCCCCGACGCGCGCGACGCGATGGCCTCCGAGTTCGACCTGATCGCGCGGCATTTCACCTGGCCTTCGCCCGGGGCACTGCTCGGCGTGGGCGATGACGCCGCGCTGCTCGCGCCGGCCGCGGGCGAGGTGCTCGCGGTCTCCACCGACCTTCTGGTCGAGGGGACCCACTTCCTGGCCGGCACCGATCCGGGGCGGCTCGGTCACAAGTCGCTGGCGGTGAACCTCTCCGACCTCGCCGCGATGGGCGCGCGGCCGCGCTGGTTCACGCTAGCGCTGGCGCTGCCGGCGGTCGACGAGCGCTGGCTCGCCGCCTTCGCCGGGGGGCTGCGCGCGCTCGCGCAGGCGCACGGCATCGAACTGGTCGGCGGCGATACCACCCGCGGCCCGCTCGCCATCGGCATCACGGTGCTGGGCGAGGTCCCGGCCGTGCAGGCGCTGCGCCGCGATGCGGCGCGGGTCGGCGACGAGATCTGGGTGTCCGGCGTGCTGGGCGAGGCGGCCTGTGCGCTGGCCGCGCTGCAGGGACGGGCGGGCGCGTTCGGCGATGCGTTCGCGGCCGGTCGGGCGCGGCTGGAGGCTCCGCAACCCCGGGTCGCCCTGGGCCTCGCGCTGCGCGCGGTCGCGCGCGCGGCGATCGACGTGTCCGACGGCCTTCTCGCCGACCTCGGCCACGTGCTCGAGCGCTCGGCGGTCGGCGCCCGGGTGCGCGTGGACCAGTTGCCGCTGCCGCCGGCGCTCGCATCGCTGCGCGATGCGCCGCAGGTGATCGCCGCGGCGCTGGGGGGCGGCGACGACTACGAACTGTGCTTCACCGCGCCCGCGGCGCGCCGCGACGCGGTTCGGGTCGCGGCCGCGGGCGTCGGCGTTCCGGTCACCTGCGTGGGCGAGATCGTTGCCGAACCGGGGTTGGTCCTGCTCGATGCCGAGGGGGGGCGCCTGCCGGTGCCGCGCGCGGGCTATGACCATTTCGCCGATGGCTGAGCCCGATCGCCTCGCCCCGGGACGGGTGGACGTGCGCCGCGTGTTCACCGATCCAGCCTTCTTCGTCGCCTGGGGTGCGGGCAGCGGGCTCGCGCCGCGCGCGCCGGGCACGTTCGGCACCCTGGCCGCCTTCCCGCTGCACCTGCTGCTCGCGGCCCTGCCGGTCGCGGTGCATGCGGGGGCGATCGCGCTGCTGCTCGCGCTGGGCACCTGGGCCTGCGCGGCGGTCGGCCGACGCCTCGGCGTGCATGATCCCGGCGGCGTGGTGATCGACGAGATCGTGGCGTTTCTCGTCGTGCTCTGGGCAGTGCCGGCCACCTGGGGCGCCTGGCTGGCCGCTTTCGTGCTGTTTCGCGTCTTCGACATCGTCAAGCCATGGCCGATCGGCTGGCTCGACCGGCGGGTTCCGGGCGCCGCCGGCGTGATGCTCGACGACCTGGCGGCCGCCGGGGCGACGTTGCTCGTGATGCAGGTTGCCGTTATCGTCGGCGCCAGCGGGGCCTGAGCCGCGCGCCTGCCATCCGGAGGGGGTGTCGAGTGAGTACGGAGGATCCCGGCCTGCTGCTGCTGTCGCGCAACGTCGGCTACGCGCTGTCGGCGCGCGGGCTGATGCTGGTTACCGCCGAGTCCTGCACCGGCGGCTGGGTGGGGC
>JBIPNU010000532.1:0-2627 GCA_044370615.1 Burkholderiales bacterium | reverse complement strand
CGCTGCGCGTCCCCCCGCTCCAGCGCGATCGGCTTCTCCACCAGTACCGGCTTGCCCAGCTCGAGCGCGCGTACGATCGGCGCGGCGTGCTCGCCCTCGGGGGTGGAGACGACTACCGCGCCCACCTCGGGGCGCGAGATCACCTCGTCGTTGCTGCCGCTGGTGAAGTGCGCACCCGCGGCCTCGCCCAGCGCACGCGCGCGGGCGGGATCGATGTCGGAGACGGCGAGAAACCCTACGGAGGGATGCTTGCCGGCCAGCCGCGCGCGCAGCGTGCCGATACGACCCGCTCCCACGACCGCGACACCCAGGGGACGCGTGCTCACCGGCTTCTCCTTCAACCATTCGACGCGCCGGATCATACCCGCCGCGCGCCCCTCGCCGCCACGGGCGTGCGGTGGAATTCCACGCAACGACATGCCGGCGCCGCACGCTCCTCGACGCAGCCCCGGGTTGCCCAGACCAGCCCCCTGCCAGGCGCGCGGTGCCGCCGCTCGCCGAGCCGGGCACGTCCACGACGCGGCACCGGTCGCCGACGGGCACACGCGCGGCCGGGCCGGGAGGATGGCCCGCCTCCCGCACGAACCCGGGGGGCATGCAGCGCTCGGGCCGGCGTCCGGATAGACTGCCCGCACAAGGAGGAGCCGACATGACACGAACCGTCGCCCTGGCGATCGCGCGTGTCCCGGGCACCGTCGCCCTCGCGAGCCTGGCCACGCTGGCCTCGGCTGCCGAGGCCGATTTCCCGGTCAAGCCGATCCGCCTGATCATCCCCTTCGCCGCGGGCAGCGCGACCGATGTGTCGGCACGGCTGTTCGGCACGGAGTTGTCCCGCCAGATGGGGCAACCCGTCGTCGCCGACAACCGCGCCGGTGCCGGCGGCGCGATCGGCATGCAGGCGCTGGCGGCCGGCGCGCCCGATGGATACGTGATCGGCTATGCGGGACCCGGACCGCTCGCGATCAACCCGGCGGTCACGCCCAACCTGCCCTACAACGTCGCGCGCGATTTCCAGCCGGTCTCGCAGGCAGTCGAGGCGGCCCTGGTCCTCGCGGTCACCGCCGCGTTGCCGGCCCGCGACGTCAAGGGCCTGATCGCGCTCGCGCGCAAGCGGCCGGGCGAACTGAGCAACGCGTCGGCGGGCACGGGCACGATCGGCTATCTCGCGGGTGAGTACTTCAAGATGATGACTGGTACCCGCATCCTCCATGTGCCCTACAAGGGAGGCGCCCAGGCGGCCTCCGACGTGATGGCTGGCCACGTCCAGCTCATGTTCGATCCGCTGACCGGCGTGGGCACGCACATCCTCTCGGGGCGGCTGCGCGCGCTCGCCGTCACCGGACAGAAGCGCCTCGCGGCCTTCCCGGACGTGCCGACCGTCGCCGAGTCCGGCATACCCGGATTCGAGGTCACCACCTGGGGGGGCATCCTCGCCCCCGCGGGGCTGCCCGGCCCGATCCTCTCCCGTCTGAACGCCGAGATGCAGCGGGCGGTCAGGTCGCCGATGGTCGTCGAGCGCTACGGCGCGCTCGGGGCCGTGCCCGTCGCCGGAACGCCGGAGCAATTCGCGGAACTGATCCGCAGCGAAACGGCCAAATGGGCGAAGGTGGTGGCCTTCGCGCAGGCGCAGAACCGTTGAGCGACGAGCCCCGCCCGGTATCGGCCGAACCGGACACCCCGGGCCGTCCGACCGTCGCCGACATCGAAGCCCTCTTCGGCCGCGAACGGCTCTGGCAGACCTACCTCGACATCGAGGCGACGCTGGCGAGCGTGCAGGCCGAACTGGGGATCATCCCGGCCTGCGCGGCGATCGAGATCCGGCGCAAGGCAACCCTCGAGGCCATCGATGTGGCCGCGCTGGCGGCGGACATCGACCGCACCCGCGCGCCGATCGTATCGGTCGTGCGCGCGCTCGCGCAGGCCTGCGACGGAGGGGCCGGCGCCTACGTGCACTGGGGCGCGACGACCCAGAACCTGACGCAGACAGGACGCACGCTGCTCATGCGCGAGGCGCACCAGGCCCTGATGCCGCTGCTCGGCGATGTCCTCTCCCGACTCGCTGCGCTCGCGGAGTCCGGCGCCGGGATGCTCGTGGCCGGCCGGACCAACCACCGGCATGCGCTGCCGATCACCTTCGGCCTGAAGGTGGCCGCCTGGATCGAGGAACTGCTGCGCCACGTAGACCGACTGCAGGGCGCGGAGCCGAGGGTCTTCGTGTCGCTCTGGGGTGGCGCGCTGGGCGCGATGCACGCCTTCGGCGACCACGGCCCCGAGATCAACCGCAGGCTGTCGGCCCGGCTGGGGCTCGCGCCGCTGCGCGTCCCCTCGCGGGCAGGCACCGACCACGTCGCGGAATACGTGCTGCTGCTCGCACTCCTGGGCAGCACGTTCTCGAAGATCGCCCGCGAGCTCTACGCGCTGATGGCCGACGAGGTGGGCGAGGTGTCCGAGGCGCAGGGCGACGAGGTCGTGGGGTCGAGCACCATGCCCCAGAAGATCAACTCGAAGGTGGCCGTTCAGGTCATCGCGCTCGCGGGCCGCCTGCGCGCGCAGGTCCCGCTCGCCCTGGAGGCGATGCAGCCCACCCATGAGGGCGATGCGGCGAACAACCAGATGATGTACTGGCT
>JBIPNU010000530.1:0-2631 GCA_044370615.1 Burkholderiales bacterium | reverse complement strand
TCGTCGCGGGCCATCGCACAGGAGTACGGTACGCCGTTCGGGCCGAGCAACCCCGAGAGCGTCAAGCGGATGATCGAACTCGCCGACCTGCGCGACGGCCAGGTGGTCGCGGACCTCGGCTCGGGCAACGGGCAGATCGTCATCGCCGCGGCGCTCAGCAACCCGCGCGTGCGCGGCTGGGGCGTCGACCTGCAGGAGTGGCTGGTGAAGACCGCGATCGAGTCGGCGGCCAAGCAGGGCGTGTCCGACCGCGCCCAGTTCTTCCAGCGCAACGCGTTCGACGTCGACCTGCGCGAGGTCGACGTGATCAACATGTGGCTGTTCGCCAACCTCACGCGGTTGCTGCGGACCAAGATCCTCGCCGAGGCCCGCCCCGGCACCCGCGTGCTGGTCAATGGCCAGCTGATCGGCACCGAGAACATCCTGGGCAACTGGCAGCCCGACCTCGTCGATCGCGAGAGTCCGAATCCCATCCTGAAGTGGTGGGTGCCGGCGAAGGTCGAAGGCTTCTGGAGCTGGCAGCTGCCGCTGGGCGGCACTTCGTACACCTACGATTTCGTGCTCCAGCAGCAGTTCCAGGTGGTCGAGGGGACGGGACGCATCGGCAATCGCCGCGAAAGCATCTCCGACACCCGGCTGCGCGGCACCGAGCTGTCGTTCGTGTTCGACATGACGATCACAGGGTTCGGCCGCGCCAAGCACGAGTTCGTCGGCCAGGTCGCGGGCGACCAGATCCGCGGCAAGGTGACCGTGTCCCCGGTCGATGGCAAGCCCTTCGAACTGCCGTGGACCGCGACGCGCGCCGCGACCTCGGGCTGGTTCCGGCCGACCGGACTCGACCTCAAGTGATCGCGCCCGCAGCGTCCGCCGTCGGGCGCGTCGCGCCGGCCCGGCGTCGGGCAGTGCTTGCCGCCGGTGGCCTGCTGCTCGCCCCGCTGCCGGCCTTCGCGCAGGAGCGTTTCTCGCTGTTCGTCGGCAGTCCGCAGCACACCGTGGACCGCATGGTCCGGATGGCCGGACTGCGCGAGGGCGACGTGGTGGTGGACCTCGGGGCGGGCGACGGCCGGGTCGTGCTGAGTTCCCTGCGCGCGCACCCGGGCGTGCGCGGCTGGGGCGTGGACATCAACCCCGAGCTGGTGCGCGAGGCGAACGCGAACGCGAAGGAACTCGGTCTCTCCGAACGGGCGCAGTTCTTCCATCGCAACGTGTTCGACGCCGACCTGCGCGAGGTGACGGTGATCAACATGTGGCTCTTCCCGGAGCTGATGCGACTGCTGCGGCCGAAGATCCTGGCCGAAGCGCGCCCGGGGACGCGCGTGGTGTCCAACGGCTTCGACATGGGCAGCTGGCTGCCCGACCAGACGGACAGCGAGGGTGGACGGGTGCTGCTGTGGATCGTCCCGGCGCGCGTCGAGGGCTACTGGCGCTGGGACCTTCCGCTCGGCGGCGCGACGCAGCGCTTCGACGCCGTGGTCGAGCAGCGATTCCAGGTGGTCGACGCGATCGTGCGCGCCGGCAATCGCCGGGGCGTGTTCGAGCAGCCGCGGCTGCGCGGCGAGGAGATCGGATTCACCCTGGAGATGACGCTCGCGCGCGGTGGCCTGGTGCGCCAGGCCTACAGCGGGCGAGTGCGCGGATCGCGCATCGAAGGCAGCGTCGAGGTCACCCTGCGCGACGAGGATGACCGTCGGGTGGTGCTGCCCTGGCAGGCCAGCCGCACGGTGAGCAGCGCCTATTTCGGCCCGACCGGACTGGAGGTCCGATGAACGCATCCAATGTCCGTCCGACGACGCGCCGCCGCGTTCTGGCGAGTCTCTCGGCGCTGGGCGCCGGGGCGGCCGGTGCGACGTTCGCGCAGCCACGCGAGCCGGATCCGGCTGTCCGCCACGATTCTTCGCCGTACGTTCCGACGCCCCAGAAGGTGGTCGACGAGATGCTTCGCATGGGGCGGGTCGGTCGCGACGACTTCCTCGTGGATCTCGGCTCGGGCGACGGGCGCATCGTGATCACCGCGGCCCAGCGATTCGGCACCCGCGGGCTGGGCGTAGACCTCGACGGCCAGCTGGTGCGCCAGGCCAGCGCGGCCGCGGAGCGGGCGGGCGTGGCCGATCGCGCGCAGTTCGTGCAGCGCGACATCTTCAAGACCGACCTGCGCAAGGCGGACGTGGTCACCATGTACCTGCTGCCCGAGGTCAACATGATGGCGCGGCCAAAGCTGTTGTCCGAGCTGAGGGTGGGCGCGCGCGTGGTCACGCACGACTACCATTTCGAGGACTGGTTGCCCGACGAGCGCATCATGCTGCAGGTGCCCGAGAAGAAGGTCGGCACCCCCGGCATCGCCTACGTGTATGCCTGGGTGATCCCGGCCGCGGGCGCGGGCCTCTGGAGAGGCGAACTGTCCTTGTCCGGCCGCACTCAGCCGCTGGAGCTCGACCTCGAGCAGCGCTTCCAGCTGATGACCGGAACCGTCCGGATCGGCGGTCGTCCGACGGCCCTGACCTTCTCCGAGATGGACGGCTGGACCCTGAAGGTCATCCTCGCCGCCGAGGTCGCCGGGAACAAGGCGCGGATCGAACTGGTCGGGCGCATGAGCGGGGACGCCGTCTCCGGCACGGTCCGCATCGGCAACGA
>JBIPNU010000531.1:0-2631 GCA_044370615.1 Burkholderiales bacterium | reverse complement strand
ACAGACCGGCGTTTCACGGTTCGGGTCCGAGGTCCAGTTCGAGCGACCGCGTTCGATCGCGCTCGATCATCGCGCGGCGCACCGCTCGCGCCCGGTATTCCTCGCGCCACTGCGGGAGTTCGAGCAGCCGATCCGCCCACCAGCCCCGCAGCATGAGCGGAAGGCGCGAAAGCGCGTGCGCGAGGCCAACGCCCCAGGTTCGAACGAACAACGGCTGGAACCGATGGACCACGCGCTCGCAGGAGCCGGGATCTCCCTGCCGGCCCGCACGGCCGTAGAGCTGCCGGTCGATGCGACGCGAACGATTGTGCTGGCAGGCGATCACGTGCAGGCCACCGCTCGCTTCGGCCTGCGGGTGCAGTCGGATATCGGTGCCCCGACCGGCCATGTTCGTGGTGAGGGTCACCTGCCCGGGTTGTCCGGCCGCCGCGACGCACGCAGCCTCGTCGGCGTCCTGCCGGGCGTGCAGGAGCTGGTGGTCGATGCCGGTGGCATGCAAGTGACCCGAGAGCCGTTCGGCATCGATCACGCTGTCCATCGCGATCAGCACCGGGCGACCGCGCGCCTGCATCTCCTGGATGCGCGCGACCACGACCGCGGCCTGCGTCTCGGCATCGGCGACCACGCGGGTGGGCATCCGATGCAGTCGCGACGGGCGACGCAGCGGGATCCCCACCACCGGGAGTCCGTATACCGATTCGAGTTCGCGCCGCTCCTCGTGGAGCGTGCCGCTGGTGCCCGACAGGTGCAGGTAACGGGGGAAGAATCGCTGGTAGGTGATCTGCGTCGCGACCTGCGTCAGCGGCGGCAGGGGGCAGCCCTCCTTCAGGCACACGAATGCGTGCAGTTCGTTCGACCAGATTCGACCGGGAGCGGCACGCCCGGTGGCCTCGTCGACGATCTGCACGGAGCCGTTTCTCACCACGTAGTGGCGATCGCGCTCATGCAGGTAGAGGGCGGCCAGGGCGGTCTGCACGAACTCCTCGCGGTGGCGGGTCGTGCGAAACGGCGTGGAAGCCGCGGCGTCGGCGTCCAGCTGCCTGCGCCCGTCTGCAGTAAGGCGCGCGCTCTGCGCGTGCGCATCGAGGAGAAAGTGTTCATCGGGTTCGAGCGCGGCGGCCGCTTCGAGCGCGGAAGCCAGCCGGGCCTCGCGGTCCGCAGCGACCACGGGCGCCGACAGGATCAGCGGCATCAGCGCCTCGTCGAGAAGTACGCTGTCCGCCTCGTCCACGATGGCCATCCAGAGACCGCGCAGCAGGGTGGCTCGATCGGCGCTGGGGCGCGCGAGGCGATCGACGGTCGCGATCAGCGGGGAGAGTGCGCGTGGTCGCACGAGCCGATCGCGCAGGTAGTCGAACGCCAGTTCGCGTCCCGGACAGTACGTGATGTCGCAGTCGTAGGCCTGCCGGCGCTGCGCCGGGGTGCTCGCGCCGGTGACGACGCCGCAACCGAGGCCCAGCGTCCGGTAGAGCGGGGACATTGCGTTCGCATCGCGGGCTGCCAGGTAATCATTGGCGGTAACCACGTGGACCGGACGGCCCGACAGGGCTCCGCACGCGGCCGCCAGTGCGACGGCCAGTGTCTTGCCTTCGCCGGTCGCCATCTCCACCAGTCGGCCGTCGAGCAGTGCGCGGGCCGCTTCCCGTTGGCCGGGGTAGGGGGTGATCCCGAGGCTCGCGCGACACGCATCGGCCACCCGCTCCAGCAGCGCATCCTGCGCGTCGCGGTCGCCGAGGTTGCCCCAGAGTCGCGCGCGAAGTTCCTGCAGTGGAAGGGATCGCGCGTTCGCGCTCGCGTCCGTGCGTGCGGCACGTGCGGCGCCCAGCCGCGACAGCGAGCGGCGCAGACGGTCGAAGGGACGGTTGCGTGCGACCGGATCGCGTTCGGGATAGCTGCCCAGCAGCAGCGTCGAAGCGGGCAGGGCGCTCATCGAGCACCACCGATCGCCGGCGGGCCGGGCAACGATCGTGGAGCGTGGGGGAGCGGCATCGTTCAGGTCCCCGCCTCGAAGCGCCGCAGGAAGACCTGCCTGAGGGCTCGCAGGCCCTGCGCGGCCACGGTCGACCAGCCGTGATCGAACCTCACCCAGGCCAGGCCTTCGACGCGTACGGTCGTGGGGGCGGCGACCCGCACCTCGACATGGACAAACGGAACGGCGGTTCGCAGGCCTCGCTCGTCGAGCGGGTCGGTCTCGAGCGAACCCGAACCGCGCGTGCCCAGTGCGGTGGCAGGCAGTTCGCGCACCGCGGCCGGCATGTCACGCACCACCTCCGCGGGGTGACGACGTGACGGATCGTCGGCAAACCTCGCCTCGGCCCCGTACAGGCGGCTTCGGAGCAGCGCGGCCGCGGTTTCGGGCACGGCGGCCCGAAGCCGCAACGGGGACCGGTCGAGGATGTAGCCGAAAGCCTCGCCCCTGTGCACCCACCGGCCGGCGAGGTCGTGGGCCTGCGGCAGTGCGAGGGTCCCCGCGACCGCCGCACGGATCTCCAGTCGGTCGAGGCGAATGGCAAGTTCGTCGCGCTCGGTCAGCGCGCGGCGTAGCGCCTCCTCGCCGTCGCTCGACCGCAGCGCGTCGCGGCCGAGCTGGCCATAGCGCTCGGCCTCGAGTTCGGCGATCCTGGCGAGCAC
>JBIPNU010000529.1:0-2633 GCA_044370615.1 Burkholderiales bacterium | reverse complement strand
CACACGCCCGCAGATGCGGGCGCGGGCGTTGCCAACCCGGTGCAGACCGCGCTACCGTGATGCGTCGCTTGACGGTCAATTCCACCCGGAGGCTCACCATGGAATCGGGCATGTCCGCTGCCGGTGATTTCGCGTTCGGCGAACGCATGCGGCCGCTGTCACCGGCGCTCGGGGTGGAGGTGCGCGGTCTCGACCTCTCGGCACCGCTCGACGCGGCGACCATCCGCGGCATCCGCCGGCTGCTCTACCAGCACTGCGTGCTGCTGGTGCGTGGCCAGCGGATCGACGAGGAGCAGCAGGTGCGCTTCGGAGAATGCTTCGGGCACCTCGCCAACACGCTGGGCCGCTACGCGATCAACCGCACCATCCACCCGGCCATCATGTACGTGACCAACGAGAAGGCGGACGGCAAGTACGTCGGCGCCCTGCCCGATGGCGAGATGTACTTCCACTCCGACCGCTGCTACGTGCCGCGGCCCTGCCTGGCGACGATGCTCTACGCGATCGACATCCCGTCGGTGGGAGGCAACACGCTGTTCGCCAACCAGTACCGCGCGTGGGAAACCCTTCCCGAGGCGATCCGCCAGCGCCTCGAAGGACTGCGGGCGATGCACACCTACGAGCCTGGTGGCGAGGACAACTACGCGGCGCCGATCAGCCGCACCACGCCCACGCCGCAGGCGCTCAGGCACGCACATCCGATGGTGCTCACCCACCCGGGCACCGGGCGCAAGGCCCTGTACGTGAACCGCCTGATGACCGAGTACATCGAGGGGCTGCCGCGCGCGGAGAGCGACGCGCTGCTGGAATTCCTGTTCGACCACCAGGAGCAGCCGCAGTTCGTCTACGAACACCGCTGGACACCGGGCGACGTGGTGATCTGGGACAACCGCTGCGTGCTGCACGCCCGCACCGACTTCGATCCGGGGGAGCCGCGCAAGCTGCGCCGCGTGGTCGTGGACACCGAGGAGGCGCTCGGACCCGGGACCGCGTGATGCAGGACGTCGATTTCGTGATCGTCGGGGCCGGGACCGCGGGCTGCACGCTCGCGGCCCGCCTGAGCGAGGATCCGCAGGCGCGGGTGCTGCTGCTCGAAGCCGGGGGTGCCCATGACCGCCACCCGCTGGTGCAGGTGCCGCTGGGGGTGGGCAAGCTGCACGAACACGCGATGTTCGACTGGGGCCTCGAGAGTGAACCCGAGCCTGCGCTCGACGGCCGTCGCCTGGAGGCGATGCGCGGCAAGCTGCTCGGCGGCTCGTCGAGCATCAACATGATGACCATCACCCGCGGTGACGCGGGCGACTTCGACCGCTGGGCCCGCAACGGCGCCCGCGGCTGGTCCTACGCGGACGTGCTGCCGTACTTCCGCCGGATGGAGGGATGGACCGGCACGCCGAGCCCGCTGCGCGGTCGCGACGGTCCGGTGCGGGTCGAGCGTGGCCGATTCCGCGATCCGCTCAACGAAGGCTGGAAGGCTGCGGGCCGGTTGCACGGGTTCGCCACCAACGAGGACTACAACGGGCAGACGGCCGAAGGCTTCGGTCTGGGCCAGTACTTCATTCATCGCGGGCGCCGGATGTCGGCCGCCCGCGCCTATCTTCGCCCGGCGATGGGCCGTGGCAACCTGCGGGTGGTCACCGGCGCGCACGCGACGCGCATCGTGTTCGAGGGCTCGCGGGCGGTCGGCGTGGAGTACCACGTGCGCGGCCGACCTGCCATCGCGCGCGCCGCGCGCGAGGTGGTGCTGGCCGCGGGCAGCTTCAACACCCCGCAGTTGCTGATGCTCTCGGGCATCGGGCCCGCGGACGAGTTGCGCGACCACGGCATCCCGGTGCGCGCGGACCTGCCGGTGGGCCACAACCTGCAGGACCACCTCGCGGTCATGCTGCGCTTCGAGCGTCGCGACCACGGTCCGTTCCGCGCGCAGATGCGAGTCGACCGCATGGCGGTGAACATGCTGCGGGCATGGCTGCTGGGCAGCGGCCCGGCCACTACCCTGCCCAGCGACCTCTTCGCGTTCGTGAAGACGCGGCAGGAACTCGCGGTGCCGAACATCGAGTTCATGTTCCGCTGCGCGGTGCTGCATCCCTACCTCTGGTTTCCGCTGCTGCGGCCGGGCTATGTGGACGGCTACGGCATCCGCCCGACCCTGCTGCATCCGCGCAGTCGCGGGCGGGTCCGGCTGCGGTCGGCCGACCCGTTCGACCGGGTGCGCATCGCCTTCAACGCGTTCGCCGAACCGGCCGACCTCGACGAACTGCACGAAGGCTACGAATGCGCGCGCGATGTCGCCTATTCGGCGCCGATGGACGCGTTTCGCGGCCGGCAGATCGCGCCTGACCCGGCCGCCGTATCCCCGGAGGCGGTCAAGGCCTGGATCCGTCGCACCGCGATCACCGCCCACCATCCGGCCGGCACCTGCGCGATGGGCGACCACGCGCAGGCGGTGGTCGATCCCGAACTGCGGGTGCGCGGGATCGAGGCGCTGCGGGTCGCCGACGCCTCGGTGATCCCGGACATGCCCTCGGCGCACATCAACGCCTGCGTGTTCATGATCGCCGAGCGCGCGAGCGACCTGCTGCGTGCCCCGCCCGTCGCGCGCGCGGCCTGAATCGACTCGCCGGGGTGTGCGC
>JBIPNU010000528.1:0-2638 GCA_044370615.1 Burkholderiales bacterium | reverse complement strand
TCGCCCGCGGAGGCCGGCGCGTGCAGGCCCCGATATATTAAACTAGAGGGCTTGGCCATATGCAGGCCGAGCCGGCGCGAAAGTGGCGGAACTGGTAGACGCACTGGATTTAGGTTCCAGCGCCGAGAGGCGTGAGAGTTCGAGTCTCTCCTTTCGCACCATCGCAGCCGTGCCGTGCCCCGCCGTCGCGCGGTCGCGGCCGCCGGGCAAGCCCGCCGCACCCGCGCGGCGGCCCCCCCCTCCCATCCGATCGAGTCCCCCATGAATGTCACCGTCGAGAACCTGAGCGCCCTGGAGCGCCGCGTGAGCGTCCGCCTGCCGCTGGCCGACATCGAAGGCGAGGTCGACCAGCGCCTGAGGAAGCTTTCGCGCACGGTCAAGCTGCACGGTTTCCGGCCGGGCAAGGTGCCATTCCGGCTGGTCGCGCAGCAGTTCGGCCCGCAGGTCCGCCAGGAGGTGCTCGGCGACACGGTGCAGCGCAGCTTCGGCGAGGCGGTCCGCGAGCGCAACCTCCGGGTGGCGGGCATGCCCAGTTTCGAGCCGGCGGCGGCTGCGGCCGATGCGACGGAGTTTGCCTACAGCGCGACCTTCGAGGTCTACCCTGAAGTCGCGCTGGGCGATCTGGCGGCCGCTCGCATCGAGCGCCCGACGGTCGAGGTGTCCGACGCCGAGATCGATCGCACCCTGGATATCCTGCGTCGCCAGCGTACCCGCTACGAGCCGGTCGACCGCGCGGTCGAGGACCGGGACCAGGTCACCCTCGACTACGCCGGGACGATAGACGGGGTCGCGTTCGAGGGCGGCAGCGCCACCGACGCGGTGTTCGTGCTGGGCCAGCGTGGCCTGCTGCCGGAGTTCGAAACCGGGCTGGTGGGTCTGAAGGCGGGCGAGAGCCGCACGTTTCCGGTGGCCTTCCCGGACGACTACCACGGACGCGAGGTGGCCGGGAAGACCGCTCAGTTCGCGGTCACCGTGAAGTCGGTTGCGGGACCGGTCGTCCCGGAACTCGATGCCGAGTTCGCGAAGACCATGGGCGTGGCCGACGGCGACCTCGCGCGCATGCGCGAGGAAGTCGCGCAGAACGTCCGGCGCGAGGTCGAGCGTCGGGTGGCCGCCCGCACCAAGGAGCGGGTGATCGAGGCGATGCTCGCCGCCACCCCGGTCGAGGTGCCCAGGGCGCTGGTGGCCGAGGAGTCCGGGCGGCTGGTCGAGATGGCTCGCCGCGACATGGCCGCGCGAGGAATGCCGGTGGGCGCCGACACGCCGATCCCGGCGGAGCTGTTCGAGCAGCAGGCTCGTCGCCGCGTCCAGGTGGGGCTGATCTTCGCCGAGGTGGTGCGTGCGCACGGCCTGCAGGCCAAGCCCGCGCAGGTGAAGGCGGAGATCCAGAAACTCGCCGAGAGCTACGAGAGGCCCGACGAAGTCGTCAAGTGGTACTATGGTTCCGCGCAGCGGCTGTCGGAAATCGAGGCGATGGTCGTCGAGTCCAACGTGGTCGAATGGGCACTCGGCACCGCGCAGGTGGTCGACACCCCGCTCGCGTTCGACTCGCTGATGGGTACCGAGTCTCAGGCCGCTGCCTGAGCGGCGGCGAGCGGAAACGGGAGCGCAGATGACCGAGTGGCAGGCAGTGGGCGGGGCGGCACGCGGTGCGGGCTCGGGCGCGGGTGCGCCGGTCGGGCTCGGCATGGTGCCGATGGTGATCGAGCAGAGCGGGCGCGGCGAGCGTGCCTACGACATCTACTCGCGCCTGCTCAAGGAGCGCGTGATCTTCCTGGTGGGGCCGGTCAACGAGCACACCGCGAACCTGATCGTCGCGCAGATGCTGTTCCTCGAGTCCGAGAATCCGGACAAGGACATCTCGTTCTACATCAACTCGCCCGGCGGCATGGTGACGGCGGGGCTCGCGATCTACGACACCATGCAGTTCATCAAGCCCGACGTGAGCACGCTGTGCATCGGGCAGGCCGCCAGCATGGGTGCCTTCCTGCTCGCGGCCGGAGCCAAGGGCAAGCGCTTCTGCCTGCCGAACTCGCGCGTGATGATCCACCAGCCCAGCGGGGGCTTCCAGGGGCAGGCCTCGGACATCGAGATCCACGCGAAGGAAATCCTCTACCTCAAGCAGCGGCTGAACGGCCTGCTGTCGAAGCACACCGGCCAGGACGTGGCGACGATCGAGCGCGACAGCGACCGCGACAATTTCCTCAGCGCCGAGGCGGCCCTGCAGTACGGGCTGGTCGACCGGGTCCTCGAGTCGCGGTCGGCCGGCTGATCGCCCGGGCGAATCGGGAGCGGCGCGCGACATGACCGAGAAGGCCTCCAGCGGCGAGAAGCTGCTCTACTGCTCCTTCTGCGGCAAGAGCCAGCACGAAGTGCGCAAGCTGATCGCCGGTCCCTCGGTGTTCATCTGCGACGAGTGCATCGAGCTCTGCAACGACATCATCCGCGAGGAGACCCAGGCGGAGGCGAGCACCACCCGCGCCGGTCGCTCAGACCTTCCCTCGCCGCGCGAGATCCAGCAGATCCTCGACCAGTACGTGATCGGCCAGGACAAGGCGAAGAAGATCCTCGCGGTCGCGGTCTACAACCACTACAAGCGGCTGCGCAGCCTCGGCAAGAGCGAGGACATCGAACTGGC
>JBIPNU010000527.1:0-2642 GCA_044370615.1 Burkholderiales bacterium | reverse complement strand
CTCGGCGGCCACGGCCAGCGTCGCGCACAACGCGAGCGCGAGTCCCGCGACAGGAACGGGGCCCCGGTGCCGGCGTCCGCGGACCGGGCTCATCGCGCCCCGGCTCAGGCGAAGCGCACCAGCGCCCGCCCGGTCATCTCGGGCGGCTGCGGCAGGCCCATCATCGCCAGCACCGTGGGCGCGATGTCGCAGAGCGCCCCGCCCGCCTCCAGTTGCGTTCCCGGGCGCCCGACGTAGACGAACGGCACCACGTTGGTCGTGTGCGCGGTATGCGGCTCGCCGGTCTGCGCGTCGCGCATGGTCTCGGCGTTGCCGTGGTCGGCGGTGATCAGTACCTCGCCGCCGATCGCGCGCATCGCGGCCACCACGCGGCCAAGGCAGGCGTCCAGCGCCTCGATCGCGCGGCGGGCGGCGTCGAACTGCCCGGTATGCCCGACCATGTCGCCGTTCGCGTAGTTGCAGACGATCAGGCCGTAGCGGCGGCTCGCGATCGCCGCCTCCAGTTCGGCGGTCACCTCGAAGGCGCTCATCTCCGGCTTGAGGTCGTAGGTCGCCACCGGGGGGGAGGGCACCAGCACCCGGTCCTCGCCCGGAGAGGGCGTCTCCACGCCACCGTTGAGGAAGTAGGTGACGTGCGCGTATTTCTCGGTCTCGGCGATGCGAAGCTGCGCGACCCCCTGCCCCGACACGTACTCGCCCAGCGCATTGCGGATCGACTCCGGCGGGAAGGCGGCGGGCAGCCGGGCGAACGCCTCGCCATAGCGGGTGAGCGTGACGAAGCTCGCCAGCCGCGGCGTGCTCGCGCGCGCGAAGCCGTCGAAGGCCGGGTCGATGAAGGCGCGGGTGAGTTCGCGCGCGCGATCGGCCCGGAAGTTCATGAACACCACGGCATCGCCGTCGGCGACGAGGGCGGGCGCGCCGCCCGCGGGAACGATCGCGGTGGGCCTGACGAACTCGTCGGTCTCGCCGCGCGCGTAGGCGGCCTCGAGGCCGGCCATCGCATCGGTGGCCACCGCCTCGGCTGCGCCCGCGGTGAGCAGGTCGTAGGCGACACGCACGCGGTCCCAGCGGTTGTCGCGGTCCATCGCGTAGAAGCGCCCGACGAGCGACCCGATGCGGCCCTGCCCGCCAGGGTCGCTCGCCAGCAGCCGCGACAAGCGCTCGAGCGTGGGCGCCGCGCTGCACGGCGGGGTGTCGCGCCCGTCGAGGAAGGCATGCAGGCAGACCCGCCCCAGGCCCTGCGCGAAGGCGAGTTCGATCATCGCCGCGAGGTGCGCCTCGTGGCAGTGGACGCCTCCCGGCGAGGCGAGGCCGAGGATATGCAGCGTGCCGCCGGAGGCCCGGGCTGCGGCGATCGCGCCCAGCAGGGCTTCGTTGGCGCGGAAGGCACCGGTCTCGATCGCGTGATCGACCTTGGTGAGTTCCTGGTACACGACGCGGCCCGCGCCGATGTTGAGGTGGCCGACCTCGGAGTTGCCCATCTGGCCCTGCGGCAGCCCGACGTGGCGCTCCGAGGCGTCGATCGTGGTGTGCGGGCAGTCGCGCAACAGCGCGTCCCAGTGTGGCTTGACCGCGTGGTGGATCGCGTTGTCCTCGCCACCCACGCGGTGCCCGAAGCCGTCGAGGATCACCAGCAGGACCGGGGTGACCGGGGGATGCGGGCGGGTCGGAGCAGGAGCGGTGGTCGGATCGGACATCGGGGTGGCGGCAGGCGGGGATGCTGACGGGGATGCGGGGGCCGGGACATGCGGTGACGATGCGCTCGGGCGCGCCGCCCGCCGGTCGGCTACCGGTAGCCGGCGGACATCCGCGCGAGGGCAGCCCGACGCCGTCGGCGCGTTCGGTCGGGCTGCCCCATAATACCGGCCCGCGCTGCCGCGCACCGCGGCCTTGCCCGGTGCCCTGACCGCCCCCCGCGCCATCGGCACCGCCTGCCCGCGGTCGCGCCGCGCGCGCGACGAATGGAGACGCCCGATGTCCCTGTCGGAATACCTGATGAACAACCTGCTGCTGGTGGGCGTGGCCGCCGCCAGCGGCATGATGCTGCTCTGGCCGCTGGTCACGCGAATCATGCACGGCAGCCAGGACGTCGGCGTCAACGAGGCCGTGCTGCTGATCAACCAGAAGGACGCGCTGGTGCTCGACGTGCGCGAGCCCTCGGAGTACTCGGCCGGCCACATCCCGAACGCCCGCAACCTGCCCGCAGCCCAGCTCAAGGACCGCCTGAAGGAACTCGAGCGCTGGAAGGCGCGGCCGGTGATCGTCAACTGCCGCAACGGCCAGCGCTCCGGCGCGGCCACCGCCGCGCTGCGCCAGGCGGGCTTCGCCGAGGCCGTCAGGCTGCGCGACGGGCTCACCGCCTGGGAACAGGCGAACCTTCCGATCCAGAAGGGCGCGCGCGCCTGAACGCGCGCCCGCTCACGGAGCCTTGCCCATGCCGAAGATCACGATGTACGCCACCGCGGTCTGCCCGTACTGCCAGATGGCCGAGCGGCTGCTGCGCGCGAAGGGCGTCACCGACATCGAGAAGATCCGCATCGATACCGACCCTGCCGTGCGCGAGCAGATGATCGCGCGCACCGGGCGGCGTACCGTGCCGCAGATCTACATCGGCGAGCGCCACGTCGGCGGCTTCGACGACC
>JBIPNU010000526.1:0-2647 GCA_044370615.1 Burkholderiales bacterium | reverse complement strand
ACTGTTCCAGTGCGGCTGGAAGACCTCGCCGTCGGTGACCAGGCTGACCTGCGAGTCGCCGGCGTTCGCAGTCAGGATTGCCCTGTCCCCGAGGTCGATCCTTCCCGGGTTGTTGGCGTCGGTGCCGGTCGACTTGATCGACACGATCGACTTGCCCGCCGTCGCATCGACCCGCGAGTGGCCGTACAAGAAGATCCCGCCCCCCTGCGCCCGAAGCGACACGACCGAATTCGGTGCCGACACTTCGATCCGCGAGTAGTTCCCGTCGAACTGGATCGGCCCCTCTTCCGCCCGCAGCACCGCCTGCACGCCGGGCGAACTGTCGCTCGAATCGACATGGCTCCCCCTGACGAGGGCACCTGACCGGACCCGCAGATCTCCCGTCCGGGCGACGAGTTCAATCGACGCGGGTCCGGTGGGGGACGTACCGGTGACATCGACCCCCGTCCAGAGGTAGGGGATCGGCAGATACTCCCCCTCGACCCCCACGGCGATGGTGCTGTGCACGCGGAATGCGTCTCGCGCCCGACCCGACACCGCGGAGATCGCATTGCCCGCCCGCAGGTCGACCGGACCATCGTGGGCATCGGCCATCAGCCGCCAGACCGTGATCGGCGCCTCGCTCCCCGATTCGCCATCGCGCGGCACCGAGGCCTGGCGCACCGAACTTCCGAACAGGGCCAGCCAGTCTGCCCCGCGCCGGGAGCCGAGACTGAACGTGGGCGAAAGGTCCAGCGGATCGCGGACGAGGAGTTGCCCGGGGAGCGCCGCGCCGGCACCCGGGAGCGAGGCATGGTCGCCAAGGACCACGCCGGACGCATCGACCCGGCTGCGCAACTGGGCCGGATCGAGCCGAAGCGTCGAAGCCTCGTCAAGCTCACAGCCCGACGCGCAGACCTCGATCGCGGTGCGCGAGGCGGGCCGGAACTGGATGTAGCGCTCGGAAGACTGGGCGTCGGTCTCGCGATTGCGTACGGTCGCCTGCAGGTCGATCCGGTCGGAAGTCAGCACCACCGTACCGAAGCTGGAGTGGATGCCGCCGCCTCCGTCGTGGTAGCCGATCCTCAGGGTGGTGGCCTCGCCGCCCTCGGGAGTGCCCGCCGCGAGCCGCACGTCGCCGTAAGCGGCCGCGTTGCGGATGCCCGCGCCGTACGCGTCGAAAACCGACAGCCCCGCCTGCGCGCGTCGCGCGTCCGAGGCGTCGCCGACCGCGAACGCGCCGCCGAAGACCCCGTCTCCGCGAACGACCTGGACCGTGGAATCCCCCGGCGTCAACGGGGTCACGCTGAGGCGGATACCGCCGGTTCGGGCCTCGGCGAACGGGTTGTAGTCGAACGTGTTGTCCACGAAGCGCGGTCCGTTCGCGCGCAGGTTGTAGGCCGAGATGGTGTTGGTGCTCGCGAACAGCGGGCCGAGGGTCTTCTCGGCGCCGACGAGTCCGTAGATGCCATTGAGCGCGAACAGTCGCAGGGCGCCCGCGCTGATCATCCCGACCTGCGCGTCCGCCTGCTCGAGGCTGCCGCTGGTGGCCAGGGTGACGACCGACATCGGCGCATGGACCCGTCCGACGAGCAGGTCGTGGTCGCCGAACACCGAACTGCGCCAGGCCGCGGTCGACGGCGAGGCGACGCTCAGCGGCCCGTTCACGAAACTGATCGCGGTGGACGAGTCTGCTGCTTCGATCGTCAGCAGCGCTCGATCCGTGTTGGCCGGGATCGTGTAGTCGATCACGCGGACCGCGCCGCTGCCGGAGTCGCCGGGGGGACCTTCACCAAAACCCTGCTCGGACGGACCGCTGCCGCCCGCCTGCCTCCACTCGACCCGCGCAGTGCGCGCGCTGCCGTTCCGGCTGTTCAGCCGAACGCCGACATGCTGGAGGTCCGCATCGATGCCGCGCACGTCGATCGATCCGGTGGCCGCCGACAGCAGCAGCGACCCCGGCAGGACGGACTGATCGTACTCGGGGACGCCGAGCGACAGCCGGTCGTCCACGCCGAAGGTGATGCCACCCTGCGCGGCGAGGGACAGCCTCACGCCGGGCGCATGGACGCTGCCCCCGGTGATGCTCCCGGCCCGGTTGGTGTAGACCACGCTGCGGCCGGCATAGCCAGCGGCCAGCAGGTCGCCCTCCACCGTCCCGCCGTCCAGCCTGACCCGGATGTCCGAGGTTTCGCGCCCGTACGCATCGAGCGCGACGGTAGCCGGAACCGCCTGGAGACGGCTGGTGATGTCGGTCTGCAGGTCGAACCAGTCCACGCGGGCGCGACCGGACTGGGTCGCGACGCTCACCGAGGCAGGCGAGAGGACAAAGCCCGCATTCACGTTGCGCCCGGACAGGCTCGCGTGCCCGACGCTCCCGAACAGGAAAGGCTCGGCCCCATCCGCGGTCCGCAGACCGCCCTCGCCGTCCGGCACGAGCGCCGGGCCGATATCGCCCCCGGCGTGCACGCCGAGGTCGCCGGACGACTGCAACTGCGACTCGGCCCCGGGCGCACCGCGAATGTGCCCGGTCGCCCGCAGCGTCAACGGCACGCCCTGCCCCTCGCCATCGGGCGCGTTGCGAACGTCCACCAGATGGAGGTTCCCGCGCGTCTGGCTGAAGCGCACCGGCGTGGCGCCGGCGTCGATGGTCAGTCGCTCCGCGCCC
>JBIPNU010000525.1:0-2650 GCA_044370615.1 Burkholderiales bacterium | reverse complement strand
AGTTCCTTCACCGTCTTCGCCGGCACCTGCGGGTTCACCACCACCATCAGCGGGGAGAAGCCGATCAGGCCCACCGGGGCGACATCGCGCTGCGGGTCGTAGGGCAGCTTCGGATAGAGCAGCGGGTTGAGTACCAGCCCGTTGAAGCCCTCGAGCATCAGCGTGTAGCCGTCGCCCCCGGCGCGCGACAGGATCTCGTAGGCGATGATGGTGTTCGCGCCCGGTCGGTTGTCCACCACGACCGGCTGGCCCAGCGTGTCGCCCAGGCGCTGGGCCACGGAGCGGGCGAGCAGGTCGGTCACGCCACCGGCGGAGAAGGGCACCAGCAGCCGGACCGGCTTCTGTGGCCAGGTCGGGGTACCCGCAGCCGCGGCCGGGGTCGCGGCCACCCCCAGCGCGATCGCCGCGACCGTGATCGAGGCGATCCGGCGGGCGATCGCCACCACTGCGGTCGCGGCCTCCCCGCGGGCGTCGGGCGCGACGCAGGTGCTCGGCGGCGGCGTCGGTCCGCAGGCCCGCAGGGTCGCACCCGGCGCGCGGGCCGATCGCTCGCCGGGGCGGGTCATGACCGCCAGGGTCGACCCGACCGTCGACGGCGCTCGCGGGCGGGAGAGAAAAGCGGGGGTACGGGGCATCGCGGTCTTCCGGTGGCGCAGCAGGTTGACGGAAACGGAGGCTCGCGCAGGGGCTGCGCGGGGAGCGAGCATGACCGGCCTTCAGTCCAGTCGCAACGACAGCAGTGCGAAGGACATCGCCTTGCCATGCGCGTCGAGCGCGGTGGAGGTCGTGACGCCGCCCTCCAGGGCCTGCTCGCAGACGAACTGGATCGCGTGCAGCCCCGGTACGAGGTGGCGCGTGACCGGGCCGCGGACCCGCGCGCGCAGGTGCTCGCGCACGACCTCCACGGTCAGTCGCTCGACCAGCAGCGGGTAGTCCTCGGCCCGGTAGGCGAACACCGACAGGATCGAGGTATCCCCCTTGTCGCCCGCGCGGCAGTGGGCGAGGTCGTGCAGCCGGCGCGCGCCGGAGGAGGGCACGCTCATCGCGGTGCGGCGCGCGATGCGCCCGGTGGCCCGCCGTCGACCCGCGCATCGGCCGCGCCGGTGGTGAGCCAGGTCAGCGACGGATGCACCTGGTCGCGCGCGAGCAGGGTGGAGACGATGCCGATGCGCTCGGTCACCTGCCGTCTCACGCCCCCGCCCCCGGCAGGCCCGTTGGTGTAGAGCGCCTCGACCTCCATGCCGACGCGGGCGGCCTGCTCGCGCGAGGGCGCGGTGGCTGCCACGCGCAGGCGCACCTCGTGGGGGTCGGTGGCGAGGCCGAAGTCCGTGCCGTGGATCGAATCCACGCCCATGAGGTCGACCCGCAGATCGGCCAGTTCGCCGGCGAGTCGCTCTCGCACCAGGGCGCCCGCGAGGGCCGCCCGCGCTCTCGCGCCAGGGCCGGCGTAGGAGATCTCGCCCTCGCCCAGGAAGCCCGCGAGGTGTCCGACGCTGACCTTGAGCATGTCGGTGCGGCGGGCACCCCGCGCGCCGGACACCGCGACGCGATCGGGCGCCATCTGGACCAGATCGACGCCGGTGAAGTCGGCGACCCCGTCGGGCGTCACGTAGGCCGCGGGGTCGGTCACCTCGTAGAGCAGTTGTTCGCGCACCGTGCGCAGGGTGATCGCGCCGCCGGTACCCTCGACCTTGCCGATGACGGCGCTACCGTCGGGCGCGACGTCGCAGTACGGGAACCCTACCCAGGCGAGATCGGGCACGTCCTTGAACCCGGGGTCAGCGAAGTACCCGCCGCTCACCTGGCCCGCGCATTCGAGCAGGTGGCCGACCAGCGTGCCGGCAGCCATCCGGTCGGAGTCGTCCGGAGTCCAGCCAAAGGCGTGCATCAGGGGGGCCACGAACAGCGATGGATCGGCGACGCGCCCGGTGACGATCACCTCGGCGCCAGCGGCGATCGCCGGCAGCAGGGCGTCGGCGCCGAGGTAGGCGTTGGCCGAGACCAGCGGACCGTGCTCGCCCAGCGGGCGGCCGGTCTCGAGCGCGCGGGCGTCCGGGTCGATCCGGTCGAGCACGTCATCGCCGCTCACCACCGCCACGCGCAGCGCGAGGCCCAGTTCGCGCGCGATTGCGATTGCCGCATGGCCGGCGCCCAGCGGATCGGCGGCACCCATGTTGGTGACGATGCGAAAGCCGCGTCGTCGCGCGAGCGGAAGCAGGGCGAGCATGCGCGCGCGCAGCAGCGGGTCGTACCCCCCGGAGGGGTCGGCTCGTCTGCGGACCTGAGCGGCGGCGATGGTGCGCTCGGCCAGGCACTCGAGCACCATCCAGTCGAGTTCGCCGCGATCGGCGAGCACCACGGCCGCATCGATGCGATCGCCCTGGAAGCCCGCGCCGCAGCCGATCCGCAACCGGCTAGTGCCTGCCATGGGGGACGGTTCCGCGCATCGGCGCATTGTCGATGTCCGGTCGCCTCAGCGTCAATGCGCGCGCCCGCGCTGTGGGACAATGAGGCGGGAAGGATCGACGATGTCACTGCAAAGCCTGCTGCGTCTCTGGCCATTCGTGCGGCCCTACCGGCGCCGCGCGCTGCTCGCACTCGCCGCGCTGCTCACCGCGGCCGGCGCGATGCTGCTCGTCCCGGTGGCCTT
>JBIPNU010000524.1:0-2664 GCA_044370615.1 Burkholderiales bacterium | reverse complement strand
AGAGCGCCCACCGTCGCAGGTCGCACGGCCGCGAGCGCGGTGCTGGCGATCGCATAGATCGCGGCGGTCGCCCACAGCGGATGCAGCCCGCCCTCGGCGAGGCTGCGAAACGGCATCCACGACAGGCCCCAGACCGCTGCGTTGAGCAGCAAGCCCAGCGCGGCCAGTCCGGCAGCCGTGCCGCGTACGGTCGTCGCGTCGGCCGTCACTGTCCGAACCCCCGGTCCCCGGCTCCGCGTCGATGGCGCTTCGTTTCCATCGGCCGAGGGTACCTCGCCTGCCCGATCCGCCGCCGCGGCCGGCTTGCGTCGCGGCGGCCGCGCGCCTACAGTCGGCTCCCCATGCCCGAGCCCCTCGTTCGCCCTCTCGCGCCGCCGCCCGCGCCGCGCCGGGCAGTCGCGCCGCGGTGAGCGAACTGGCCCGCATCGGCGGCCTCGCCGTCGAAGTGATGCTGCCGCTGTCCCTGCTGGTGGCCGCGGGCGGGCTGTGGCGGCGATGGTTTCCGGACACCCAGGTCGAACTGCTGCGCAACCAGCTCTCGCGCCTGGTGATGTACCTGTTCTATCCGGCGATCCTGTGCTCGGTGGCGATGGTCACCCCGCTCGACCGCGAACTGCTGGCGGTGCCGGTGGTCACCGCGCTCGCGGCGGCCGTCGGTGGCGTGATCGCGTGGGCGCTCTTCTACCGCACCGCGTTCGGAGCCCGGCTGCCGCGTCGCACGCGGGCGATGCTGGTGATCGGGGCGATGTTCGGGAACACCTTCAACGTCGGCGTGCCGCTGCTGCTGTTCCTGCAGGGCGAGGCATCGCTGCGCTATGCGGTGTTCAACGACATGCTGATGGTGATGCCCCTGGTCTGGAGCGTCGGCGTGTGGATCGCGCTGAGGCTCGGTCGCGACGAACCGGCCGCCGGGACCGGCGGTCGGCTGGGCGTGCTGTCGGTGATGCTCGCGATGCCTCCGGTCTGGGCCTTCGTGATCGGCGTGGGCCTGCAGCAGGCCGGGCTCGCCTGGCCACCGCTGGTCAGCGCCGCGCGCCTGATCGGACAGCCCACCATTCCGGTGATGCTGTTCGTGCTGGGGCTCACCATTCCGTGGCACGCGCTGGTGCCGCGGCGCGAGTTTCTCGCGGCCACCGCCATCCGGCTGCTGGTGGTCCCGGTGGCCGCCTGGCTGATCGGCCCGCTGCTGCTGCCGGTGCCGGGCATGGCCGCGGAGTCCGCGGTCGTGCTGGCCGCGGTGCCGGTCATGCTTACCCTGCTGATGCTGTGCGACCGGTTCGACCTCGACGCCCCCGGCGCCGCCCTGCTGATCGGCTGGAGCACGATCGCGTTCTGGCTGACCCTGCCGCTGCTGATGGCCACCGGCGTCGTGCGCTGATCGCCGACGGCCACGCCGCGCGCACGCCGATCGTGTAGTGTCCGAGTCTTCGCATCGTCCGATCCGTCCGTGAGCGCACTCCCCGTCATCGCAATCGCAGCGCCGTGGCTGGCTGGCGAAGGTGCCCTCGCCGACCGCCTGCGGGGCTGGCTCGACGCCGAGGGCGTGGCGCCAGCCAGTCGCGAGGCGGGCACCTGGCTCCTCGCCGCGCGCGATGCCGACGCCGTCGATGCCCTGCTCGACGGTGGCGATGCCCGGCCCGCGCCCGGCACGCTGGTGATCGACGCGACGCCGGCGCCGGTCGCGCGGCGGGGCGCGCGCGCCGCCGCGCTCGCCACGCGTGGCATCGACTGGATCGATCTCGCGCTCATCGCCGCGGGTACCGGTCCGACCGGGGCGATCGCCTGCGGCGGCACGCAGCCGGCGTTCGATCGGGCTCGCCCGCTGCTCGAGGCGCTCGGGCGCGGCAGCGCGAAGTCCGAGGGTACGGCGCCGCCCCTGCTGCGCGTCGGCGAGGCGGGCGCGAGCCGCGTGGCGCTCGACAGCCATCGGGTGATCGTTGCCGGCACCGCGCAGGCAGTGGCCGAAGCCCTCGCGCTCACGCGCGCCCTGCATGCCGACACCGGTCGGGTCGCGGCGGCCATGGCCGGGGGATTCGCCGCGAGCCAGGTGCTGGCCGATCTCGGCCCGGGCGCTGGTGGCCGCGCGGATGGCGGACCGGGGCGGACCGGCCCGTCGGTGGACGAGGGCGCCGCTGCGCTGGGCGCCGTGCTCGATGACGCGCATGCGCTGGGTTGCGCGCTGCCGCTCACCGCGCTGGTCGCGCAGCAGCTCAATGCGCTCGCCGGGGCTGGCCTCGGGCAGTCCGACCTCGCCGCGCTGGGCGAGTTGCTTGCCCGGATGCGCGCGCCGGAGACGCCGGCGTGAGGCACGCGCGGTTGCGGGAGGGGGTGCTGCGCGCGGCG
Source organism: Burkholderiales bacterium (assembly GCA_044370615.1). Lineage (GTDB taxonomy): Bacteria > Pseudomonadota > Gammaproteobacteria > Burkholderiales > CAIKXV01 > CAIKXV01. The sequence continues at coordinate 321 of JBIPNU010000524.1, read as the reverse complement.
AGCCTGCTGCTGGGCGCGGTGCTCGTCGCGCCCCTGCCGGCCGTCGCGATGGGTAGTCGCGGCGGTCCGCCCGCCGCGCCCACGCAGCCGGCGCCCGGCCAGCCGCAGCCGGCGACCCCGGAGCGTCTCGAGCCGGGGCAGATCGGACGGCCCTATCCGGTCGACCCCGACGCCCGCGCGGCCGAGCAGAAGCGCGCTGCCGAGCGGTCGGCGCAGGCAGAGGCGACCCAGGCCGAAGAAGCCCGGCTCAAGGCGATGCAGAAGCCAGCCGCGCACTGGTACCGGGGCAATCGCGTGCTGCTGGAGGTCGAGGAGCCGTCC
>JBIPNU010000522.1:0-2667 GCA_044370615.1 Burkholderiales bacterium | reverse complement strand
CAACGAGGAACGCGGCATGGACGCGCGCGCGGTGTTCCTGATCGACGCGGCGGGCGTGGTGAGGCACAGCCATGTGTACGCGCCGGGCACCGTACCCGAGAGCGCCGACCTGCTGGCTCGCTTCGCGGCGATCTAGCAGCACCCCGGCCCGGCCCGCAAGGGTCGGGCCGGATCTCCAGTCACCAGCCCTCCCTGCCTTGCGCACGCGGGTACGGGTCGCGCATCGGCGCGAACTTCGTCGCGAAGGGTTGTCCGCCCTGCCGCGAGGTCGCCTCGGGGCCGGTCTTCATAGGGGGCTCCCTCGCGCGCAGCGCTCGCCGTATGATCGGCCGTGGTGCGGACATGCATGCGCCACGTCCGAAGGAGGAGCACGCCGATGACGCCCTACGACCCCAGCGCCGACTATCCGATCGAGGTCGAAGAGGTCGAGTTCCGGCGCACGCCGCAGCGTACGTTGCTCGCCCGGATCTATCGCCCATCCCCCCCCTCGGGCCGCGGCGGCCCCTGGCCCGGCGTGCTCGACCTGCACGGCGGCGCGTGGAACAACAAGGATCGGCTCGCCAACGAACCGATGGATCGCGCGCTCGCCGCCAGCGGAGTGGTGGTCGTCGCCATCGACCTCAGGCTCGCCGGCGAGGCACCCTATCCGGCCGCCGTGCAGGATGCCCACTACGGCTTGCGCTGGATGAAGTCACGGGCCGCCCGCTGGAACATCGATCCCGCCCGCGTCGGCCTGCTCGGCAGTTCCAGCGGCGGGCATGTGGCGCAACTGATCGGCATGCGTCCGAACGATCCGCGCTATGCCGCCCTGCCGCTCGAGGGGGCCGGCGGCATCGACGCGAGCGTGCGGTTCGTGGCCACCCGCTCGCCGATCAGCGATCCGCTCGCGCGCTTCGAGAACGCGCAGCGCCACGGCCGCAGCGAGATGATGCAGAAATCGCGCACCTTCTTCAGTCCGTGGGACAGCATCACCGAAGGCAATCCGCAGGCCATCCTCGATCGCGGAGAGCCGGTCATCCTGCCGCCGATGCTGATCATGCAGGGCGGAGAAGACGACAACGTGCTGCCCGCCTTCCAGCAGCGTTTCGCCGAGGCCTACCGCGCCGCCGGGGGAGACTGCGAACTCACGGTCTACGAGGGCTGCGGGCACATCTGGATCGAGAACCCGGGGCCGCAGACCGATCGCGCCCATGCACAGCTCAAGGCCTTCGTGGCCCGGGTGCTCGACAAGGGCAGCGCGGGCTGAACGCCGGCGAAGGCACCCTGCCTCAGGGTGCCCTGCCCCGACCGGCGCGGCGCTTCAGTCCTGGCGCAGGTCGAGCGCGCGGGCCACGCGCCCCCAGCGCTCGATGTCGGCGCGGGTCTGAGCCGTGAACTCGGCCGGCGTCGAGAGCACCGGTTCGACCCCGAAGCCGGCAAGGTCGCCCCGTCCGGCCTCGGTACCGAACCCGCGCACGAGTTCCGCGCGCACGCGCTCGACCACGGTCGAAGGCAGGCCCGCAGGACCGACCACGCCGTACCAGAAGACCGGATCGAAGCCCTTCAGGCCGGCATCGATCAGCGTGGGCACGCCCGGCAAGGCGGGCAGCGGACGGCTGACCGCGAGCGCGCGAACCTTGCCCGCCCGCACCAGCGAGGTGGAGGCGCCCGGATTGTCGAAGAACAGCGTGACCCGATCGGCCATCAGTTCGGGATAGACCGGTCCGGCTCCCTTGAACGGCACGTGGGTCATCCTGACCTTGAGTTCACCGAGCATCGCCTCGGTGATCAGGTGCCCCAGCGTGCCGGTGCCGGACGAGGCGTAGTTGAGCTTGCCCGACTGCGACCTCAACCAGTCGATGCCCTCGCGCAGGGTCTTCGCGGGGAAGTTCGCCGGCGCGAGCAGCAGATAGGGCGCGTTGCCCACGATGGTGATGTGGGTGAAATCGCGCTGGGCATCGAAGCGCGGTTTCGCGAGCAGCAGCGGCGCGACCGCATGCGTGCTGGTGGTGACCGTGGCCAGCGTGTAGCCGTCGGGCGTGGCGCGGGCGACGAGTTCGCCGGCGATGGCGCCGCTGGCTCCGGGCCGGTTGTCGACGATGACCGGCTGCCCCAGCCCCTCGGACAGGCGCATCGCGCTCGCGCGCGCCATGAGGTCGGTCGTCCCGCCGGGCGGCAGCCCGACCAGCATGCGCACCGGGCGCTGTGGCCATGCCGCCGGACCCTGTGCCGCAGCCGGCGCGATCGGTTGCGCGACCACTGCAAGCACCGCGGCCACCCCGACCGCCACGTGGCTGCGGCCGGCGCGCCCGCGCATGGAAGGCATCCCCTCCCTCGTGCCGATCCGCTCGCGCAGCCGGGTCGCATCCAGGTCGCGCCACCCGTTGCGGTTGCCCATTCGTCGTGCCGCGTTCATTGTGCGCCCCCCCGCTTCGCCTCCGGATACACCACGGCGTCGCCCCGCTCGAACATCCACTGCATGTCGGCGTGCGACAGGTACTCGGCGCGCGTGCCGCGCACGGCGCTCAGCGTCTCGACGATGATGTTGCGCTTCACCTCGGAGACCAGCACGTTCGTGCGGTGGTAGGCCTCGGAGACCGTACGGCCCAGCACCGTGAACCCGTGGCGGCGCATGATCACGCAGTTGGTGTCCTGGATGAAGGTCTTGATCGGATCGACATCCTCCTC
>JBIPNU010000042.1:0-10157 GCA_044370615.1 Burkholderiales bacterium | reverse complement strand
CGCGCTCGAACGACTGGACTGCGCGGCGCTGGCCCTGCAGCGCGCCGAGACCCTGTCGGGCGGCCAGCAGCAGCGGGTGGCCATCGCGCGGGCACTCATGCAGGAGCCGGAGATCGTGCTGGCGGATGAACCGATCGCCTCGCTCGACCCGCGCAGCGCCGTGCAGGTGATGCAGGCGCTGCGCGCGATCAACCGCGAGGACGGCATCACGGTCATCTGCAACCTGCACACCCTGGATACGGCCCGCCAGTACTGCGACCGGATCGTGGGCATCGCGGGTGGAGAGGTGCTGTTCGACGGACTCCCCGCGCAGCTCACCACCGAGATCGTCCGTCGCATCTACGGCGTCGAGGCCGATGCCTCCGGCTTCGACGAGGGCGCGACCTCCACGGCGGCTGACCTCGGCGAGATACCTGCCCGCGCTGTCGCCTGAGCGAGGCGCGGCTAGGGCTGTTGAATCCCTTTCCGAAGTACCTACTGTCCACGGAGATTTCGAAATGACGATGACGCGACGCGATGCCCTGACCAGCCTCGGCGGACTCTCTCTCGCGGTGGCGGCGCCCCGGATCCATGCCCAGGCCTCCGACTGGAAGAAGAAGTTCCCGGTGGTGGGCTTCAGTTCGGTCAGCGCGGAGAACCAGGCGCAGACGCTCGCGCGCTACAAGCAGCTCGCCGACGTGTTTCGCGAGAAGGTCGGTGTCGAGATGCGCATCTTCACCGCGACCGACTACGCCGGCACCATCCAGGCGCTGACCTCGGGGCAGATCCACATGGCCCAGATGGGCGCCAGCGGCTACTCGGCTGCGTGGATCGATTCGAAGGGCAACGTCGAACCCCTGGTCTCCAACCAGGAGGTCGATGGGACGCTCGGCTATCACTCGATCCTCATCGTGCGCAGCGACAGCCCGTTCAAGCGCCTCGAGGACCTCAAGGGTCGGTCGCTCGCGTGGGCGGACCCGAACTCCACCTCGGGTTACCTGATTCCGCTCGTGTCGCTGCGGGCGGCCGGCATCGAGCCCGAGAAGTTCTTCGGCAAGACGCTGTTCTCGGGCGGGCACGAGCAGAGCGTGCTGGGCGTCATCAACGGCCAGTTCGACTCTGGTTTCACCTGGTCCTCCAAGGGGCACAACGCCGGGCAGATCCGTGCGATGGTCGATCGCAAGGTGCTCAAGATGGATCAGTTCCGGGTCGTCTGGGAGTCGCCGCTGATCCCCAACCCGCTCGTCGTGGTGCGGAAGGACATGCCGGCCGACATGCGGCGCGACCTGCTCGAGTTCTGGACCACCCTCGGCAAGACGCATCCGCAGATCGCGGAACTCGCCGCACGCGGAAAGACCGCGGGCTTCGTTCCGGTGACGCACGAGATGTACAAGCCCGTGCTCGACGCGGCGATCGAGGTTCGTAACACGCGGAAGCGCTGAGATGGGGCGCCTGGCACGCGCGTGGGCGTTCGCCACGCTGGCGCTGGCGCTTGCGCCAGGGCTGGCGATCGCCCAGGATTGGCGGGCGAAGTTCCCTGTCGTGTCGATGAGTGCAGTCAGCTCGGAGAGCCAGGGTGCGACCGAGGCGCGATTTCGCCAAGGTGTTCCGCGACCGCTTCGGGGTGGAACTGCGGGTGGTCATGGCCAGCAGCTACGCCGCCACGATCCAGGCGCTGACGGCCGGCCAGATCCAGTTTGCCACGCTGGGGCCTGCGGCCTACGCTGCCGCGTGGATCGACTCCGACGGCGGCGTGGAACCGGTGGCGGCGGCGCGCGAGGTCGATGGGGATGTCGGCTACCACTCCCACCTGATCGTTCGCAGCGACTCGTCGTTCCGCAGCCTGGAGGACCTCAAGGGACGCAGCCTCGCCTGGGCCGATCCGAACTCGGCTTCGGGCTATCTGATCCCCCTGGTCAGCCTGCGTGCGGCGGGCGTGGAGGCGACGAAGCACTTCGGGCGCACCGTGTTCTCCGGGGGCCACGAGCAGAGCGCGCTGGGCGTGCTCAATGGCCAGTTCGACAGCGCCTTCGTGTTCGGTGCACGCGATCCGCTCGAGCGCGGCGTGCTGCACATGATGCAGCAGCGCGGACTGCTCGACCCGGCTCGCCTGCGGGTCGTCTGGCGCTCGCCGCTGATTCCTGCGTCTCCGGTGACCGTGCGCAGGGACCTTCCCGCCGACATGAAGCGAGACATTCAGCGCCTGTTCGTCGATCTGCAGACGATCGACCCGAAACTCGCCGAGATCGTCGCGCGCGGGAAGACCCAGGGCTATGTTCCGGTCACCCACGACATGTACAAGCCGGTGCTCGACGCGGTCCAGGAGCAGCGCCGGATGCGGCGGAAGGGTTGATATGAGCGGCGCAGCGGGAGGACTGGACGCGGTCGCGGCCTTCGAGGCGACCTGGCGCAGGCTGCAGGTGCGCAAGCGCTGGCTGACGCTGCTCTACGGCGGCCTGTTCGCGGTGGCGCTGCTGGCCTCCGCCTGGGTGGGCGAGTTCAATCCGATCAGGCTGATCGAGGGGCTGCCACGCATCCACGAGTACGTCGCCAAGACGCTTCCGGTGCTGACCCTGGGCAACTTCTGGGGTGACCTGTCCGAGTGGTTCTATGGACTCCCGAAGTGGCTGCGCCTGCTCTGGGAGACGATCCTCATCGCCTACATCGCCACCCTGCTGGGGACAGTGGGGGCACTGGCGCTGTGTTTCCACGCGGCGACGAACACCCGCCGTGGCGCGGTGAGCTACTGGATCACGCGCCGCGTGTTCGAGGTGGCTCGCACCATCCCCGAGCTCGTGTTCGCGCTGATCTTCGTCTTCGCCTTCGGCATCGGGCCCCTGGCGGGCATCCTCGCGATCGCGATCCACTCGATGGGCGGCAGCGGCAAGCTGTTCGCCGAGGCGGTCGAGAACATCGACATGAAGCCCGTCGACGGGCTGCGCGCCACCGGTGCGAACTGGCTGCAGACGATCCGCTTTGCGGTGCTGCCGCAGGTACTTCCCAATTTCACCTCGTTCAGCCTGTGGCGCTTCGAGATCAACGTACGCTCGGCCTCGATCATCGGCTTCGTCGGCGCAGGGGGTATCGGCCAGGAGTTCTACACCGCGATCAGCCGCCTCTACTACGAGGACATCAGCGCGCTGATCATCCTGATGGTGCTCACCGTGATCCTGATCGACATGATCTGCGAGCGTATCCGGCACCGGCTGATCGGCAAGGAGAGCTTCGCATGATCCTCAGGCCCCAGGCGATGGATGCGGTCGCGCTCGCGCACGCGCGTGCGATCAGCCCCGGCGCGTTCGAGGCGCCGCTGGGCGAGCGCCTGCAGCGGGCGGCGGTGCTGCTCGCCTTCATCGGGTTGACGATCTACTGCCTCGTCATCTTCGAGATGTCGCCTGCACGCATCTGGGCGGGGCTCGACAAGCTCGTGACCGTCGCGGCGCAGATGTTCCCGCCGACCGCGAAGGATGCGGCCTGGGACTATGCCTACGCGATGCTGCAGACGGTGGCAATGGCATTCATCGGCACCGTGGTGGCGGCGATCCTCGCCATTCCCCTGGGATTCGCCTGCGCCCGGAACGTCGTGCCGGCGTGGATCGTGCGCTTCCTGTTCCGACGGTCGAGCGACGTGATGCGCGGCGTCGACCAGCTCGTCTGGGCGCTCATCTTCGTGAGGGCGGTCGGCCTCGGCCCCCTCGCGGGGATCCTCGCGATCATCATCGCCGACACCGGCACGCTGGCCAAGCTGTACTCGGAGGCAATCGAGAACATCGATCGCAAGCCGGTGGAGGGCGTGCGCGCCTCCGGGGCAGGCGCGGTCCAGACCCTTCGTTTCGGCGTGCTGCCGCAGGTGCTGCCGATCATGCTGTCGAACGTGCTCTACATCTTCGAGTCGAATACCCGCTCGGCGACCATCCTGGGCATCGTCGGCGCCGGAGGCATCGGGTTCTTCCTCGCCGATCGCATTCGCACGATGGTGTGGGAGGAAGCCTGCTTCATCATGCTGATGATCCTGTTCACGGTCTACGCGATCGACTGGGCGTCGAAGCGGCTCCGGGCGCGCATCATCAGCGGCGCGCAGCGTACCCCGGTCCTGCACTGAGCCCGTTCCCGCCTCGATGCACGGCCGCCGACACGCACCCGCTGTCCGTCGTGCGGACCCGGCGGGCGAGCGAAACGTGCTGCTGGTGGTCATCGACCAGTTGCGCGCCGATGCGCTGGGCTGCATGGGCAGCCCCTGCGCGCACACCCCGAACATCGACCGCCTGGCCCGGCGCGGCGTCCTGTTCAAGCGTCACTACGTTCAGGGCTCGCCCTGCGGCCCCAGTCGGGCCTCGCTGCTGACCGGGCAGTACGTGATGAGTCATCGCGTGGTCAGCAACGACACGCCGACGGGGTCGCATCTGACGACGTTGCCGATGCTCGTCCGCGAGGCGGGGCTGGAGCCGGCCATGGTAGGCTACACCACCACGGTTCCCGACCCGCGCGCCGTCGCGCCGGGGGACCCCAGGCGAGGCAGCGCCACCATCCCCCCGGACTGGCACGTGGTTCGCGACTTCGAGGGAGAGCGCGAGCACTACCTCGCCTGGCTGGCCGGGCGAGGCCACGATGTGCCCGCCCGCTACGAGGACCTGTTCCATCCCGGACCGGTCGCCGCCGATGCGATCCGGTATCCACCCGCCGCGTTGCCGGCGGCGGACACCGATACCGCCTGGTGCGTCGACGGGGCGCTCGACTACCTGCGCCGGCGTGCGGGGCGGCCCTGGTTCATGCACCTTGGGCTGTATCGACCGCATCCGCCGTTCATGGCGACATCACCCTTCGACGGGTGGATCGATCCCGCGCGCATACCGCCTCCGCGGCGGCTCGGCAGCCTCGCCGAACAGGCCGCGGTACACCCGCTGGTCGCGCTGCTCCTCGACAGCCAGCGATCCGGCAACTCGGTGACCGGACTCGATCGACGGGCGAGTGAACTCGAACTCCCCGAACTCATGCGGATCAGGCTCGCGTATCACGGCCTGCTCGCGGAGGTAGACCACCACCTCGGGCGCGTGTTCGACTGGATCGAGAGCGCCGGCGAGTCGGATCGAACGCTGATCGTCATCACCTCGGATCACGGCGAACAACTCGGGGACCGGCACATGCTGGGCAAGCGCGGCTTCTTCCCCGAGTCTTACCATGTCCCGTGCATCGTGGTCGATCCAAGGCCCGAAGCGAACGGGCGACGGGGGAGCCAGGAGTCGCGCATGAGCGAGAACGTCGACCTCCTGCCGACCGTGCTCGACTGGCTCGGTGCGCCGATCCCGGCGCAATGCGATGGCCGTTCGCTGCTGCCGCTCGTGCGCGGGGACGCGGTCCAGGGGTGGCGGAAGCGGGTGTACTGGGAATACGACTTCCGCGACGCGGCGGGCGGCCAGGCCGCGCAGCGTCTCGGGCTCCGGTCGCACCAGTGCTGCCTTGCCGCCACCCGGGACGATCGGTTCGCCTACATCCACTTCGCCGGATTGCCGCCCTTGCTGTTCGACTGCGAGTCCGACCCGCTGTGGTCGAGGAACCTTGCGCTGCGTCCCGCGTCCCGCGACCTGTTGCACGCGCACGTCGGCGCCCTGCTCGACTGGCGGCTGATGCACGCCGACCGCACCTTGCACGGGTGAGCGGAGCCGGACCGGTCTGCTCGCGGGTAGGCGCTGCACGCCATCCTTCTCCCGCTGCGCGACCCTCCAGGCTCAGACGATCCGGCGCCCTTCGCGCCACACCGCGATCACCACGGGTTGGCGCCGTCCGCCGTCGTCTTCGACGAGCCTGACCTGAACCAGGTCCGCGCGGTTACCCACGGCGATCTCGCCGCGGTCGACCAGTCCGACCGAATGGGCCGGGTTTCGGGTGACGGTGCGCACGGCGGCGGCGACCGAGAAGCCTGCTTCGTCGACCAGACGGAACACCGCCAGCAGCAGGCTCGAGGGGATGTAGTCGGAGGACAGGGTGTCGAGCAGGCCGCGCCTGGCAAGGGTGATCGCGGCGATGTTGCCCGAGTGCGAACCGCCGCGCACGACGTTGGGCGCGCCCATCAGCACCGAGAGTCCGAGCGCACGGGCCGTGCTCGCCGACAGCTCCCGCGTCGGAAATTCGCAGATGGTGACGCCGTCTCCGTGCGCCTCGTGGACATGTTCGACCAGCGTATCGTCATGGCTTGCCAGCACGATCCCGCGCGAGCGCGCGTACTGGACGAAGTGACGCCGGTGCGGCGCGGCGTAACGCTGCTGCAGGTCGCGTGCGTTGACCACCTGCTCGTCGAACTTGTGGTCCGACCACCCCTTCTTGCCGGTGTAGTACACCCGCGCCTGATCGAGATCCTCCCACTGGCGCTGGCCTGGCGTGTGGTCCATCAGCGAAATGAGCCGCACCCGGGGATGGTCGACGAACGGCTCGAACAGCGCGAGGGTATTGCTGGCGGCAAGCTCGCAGCGCACGTGGAGGAGGTGTTCCACGCGCAGGACGCCAGCGTCGCTCGCACGGTCGATCAGCTGGACGACTTCTCCCCAGGCCTGTCCCCGGATGGCTTCCTCATCCAGATCGCCCACGCCGAGAGAATCGTAGACAGTCGTGATTCCGGAGGCAGCGAGTTCGGCATCATGCGACAGAAGGGCCGGATAGGCGGGCCAGCGCACCTTCGGGCGAGGCATCAGGTGCCGTTCGAAGTTGTCGGTATGGAGTTCGACGAGGCCCGGAATCAGGTAGTCGTCACCGAGATCCTCGCCACCGGCCAGGCCGCCGTTCCCGGTATCGATGCCGACGATGCGACCGCCCGCTACCGCCAGCGTGCCGCGGACGACCTCGTCGCCGAGCACCAGACGGGCGCTGCGAAAACGCAGTTCGCTGTTCATGCTCAACCCATCCCTGGCTGGAAACGGCTCATGTCGAGCACGCGGGTGGCGAGGCGTTCGCGCACGCTCGCGTCGTGGAAGATCCCGAGGACCGCGGTGCCACGGGACCGTGCCTCGTTGACGAGCGCGATCACCGTCTCTGCATTCGTGGCGTCAAGCGAAGCGGTCGGCTCGTCGAGGAGCAGGACAGGCCAGTCGCGTATCAGGCACCGGGCGATGTTCACTCTTTGCTGCTCGCCCCCGGAGAAGGTGGCCGGCGGCACGTGCCAGAGACGCTGCGGTATGCGCAGTCTCAGCAGCAGGCCCTGCGCTGCCCGGTGCGCGCTGCGCAGCGAGTCCGGGGTTCCGCCGCCTGCGTCGAGCAGCGGTTCCGCGACCACATCGAGCGCCCCGACCCGGGGGATGGTGCGCAGGAACTGACTGACGTAGCCGATCGTGCCCCTCCGCAGCGCGAGCAGCGAGCGTGGGCTCGCACGGGCGATGTCGATCTCGCAGGAGTCCGGCGGGCGGATGCGAATCGATCCGGTGCTCGCGAGGTAATTTCCGTAGATCACCTTGAGCAGGGTGCTCTTGCCCGCGCCGGAGGGGCCATCGAGCGCGAGGCACTCGCCCGGGAACAGTTCGAAAGCCACCGCTTCGAGGACCGCGAGGTGGACCGCGCCCTGGTTGTGGAGCACGAAGCGCTTGGACAGATCCTCGACCTGGAGAACCGGCCCCGCGCTCATGGCTGCAGCACCGAGGACACCAGCAGCTGCGAGTACGGATGCTGCGGGTCGTCCAGGACCTGGTCGGTGAGCCCGCTGTCCACGACGCGGCCGTCCTTCATCACCATCATCCGGTGCGAGAGCAGTCGGGCAACGGCGAGATCGTGGGTGACGACCACCGCCGCCAGCGACAGGCTGCGCGTCAGCGACCGCAGCAGGTCGAGGAGGCGTGCCTGCACGCTCACGTCGAGCCCGGAGGTGGGTTCATCCATGAAGATCAGCCGCGGCTGGGTGACGAGGTTACGGGCGATCTGGAGCCGCTGGCGCATGCCACCGGAGAAGGAAAGCGGGGTGTCGTCCATGCGCGACACGTCGACCTCCACCCGCTGCAGCCAGCTCGCCGCCTCGCTGCGAAGGCGTCCGTAGTTGCGTTCGCCCAGCGCCATCAGCCGCTCGCCGACGTTCGCCCCGGCCGACACGTTCATCCGCAGGCCCTGCACCGCGTCCTGGTGGACATAACCCCAGTCGGTGCGCGCCAGCAGGCGGCGACGCGCCTCCGGCAGCGCATGGATGTCGACCATGCCCTCGTGCCGGGTCAGGAACTGAACGGTCCCGGCGTCGGGGCGCGCACGGCCTGAAACGACGTCCAGGAGCGAGGTCTTTCCGGATCCGGACTCGCCCACGATCGCGAGCACCTCACCCGGCCAGAGATCGAAGGACACGCGGTCGACCGCGGTACGCGAGCCGTACCGGCGGACGATGCCGCTGACATGAAGCAGAGGCAGGTCGTCAGTCATGCTCGCCCCGGCGTGCGGCGCAGTAGTCGGTGTCCGAGCACATGAACATTCGGCCACCCCGATCGTCGGTAATGACCTCGTCGAGGAAGCTGTCGCTCGACCCGCAGAGCGCGCAGGGGCGGGACCAGCGCTGGACCTCGAACGGATGGTCGTCGAAGGCAAGGCTCTCCACGCGCGTCCACGGCGGGACGGCATAGATCCGCTTCTCCCGCCCAGCGCCAAACAGCTGCAGCGCGGGGTTGAGGTTCATCTTCGGGTTGTCGAACTTCGGGATCGGGGAAGGTGCCATCAGGTAGCGGCCGTCCACCAGGACCGGGTAGTCGTAGGTGGTCGCGACATGCCCGTAGCGCGTGATGTCCTCGTAGAGCTTCACGTGCATGAGTCCGTAGTCGGCCAGCCCGTGCATCGAGCGCGTCTCGACCTCGCGCGGCTCGAGTCTCTGCAGCGGTTCGGGCTGGGGCACCTGGTAGACGATGATCTGGCCTTCGCGCAGCGGGTGCTCGGGTATCCGGTGGCGCGTCTGGATCAGCGTGGCCTCGACGGTGCGCGTGGTCACCGGCACCCCGGTGGTTCGCTGGAAGAAGCGCCGGATGTTGACCGCGTTCACGGTGTCGTCCGCGCCCTGGTCGATGACCTTGAGCACATCGCCGGGGCCGATGATCGATGCGGTGACCTGGATGCCGCCGGTGCCCCAGCCGTACGGAAGAGGCATCTCCCGCGAGCCGAAGGGCACCTGATACCCGGGAATCGCGACCGCCTTGAGCAGCGCGCGGCGGATCATCCGCTTCGTACGCTCGTCGAGGTACGCGAAGTTGAAGTGGGGATCGCGGGCAATCGTCGCTGCGGAATCCACGGCGTTCACGCAGCCTCCCCGCCGGAGTCGCTCGTCCGCATTCGGCGCACGAGTTCCAGTTCCGACTGGAAGTCGACGTAATGCGGCAGCTTGAGGTGCTGGACAAAGCCCGAGGCCTCGAGGTTGTCGGTGTGCGAGAGCACGAACTCCTGCCGCTGCGCCGGGGCCTCCACCGGCTCGCCCAGTTCCTCGGCGCGCAGCGCGCGATCGACCAGCGCCATCGACATCGCCTTGCGCTCGCTCGCGCCGAACACGAGGCCGTAGCCGCGCGTGAACTGGGGAGGCTCGGTCTTCGATCCCGCGAACTGGTTCACCATCTGGCACTCGGTGACCTCGATCTCGCCCAGGGACACGGCGAAGCCGAGTTCCTCGGGCTCGACGAAGACCTCGACCAGTCCGTAGCGGATCTCGCCGGCGAACGGGTGGGTGTGCGCGTAGCCGCGCTGGGTGGAGTAGCCCATCGACAGCAAGAAGCCCTCGTCGCCCCGGGCGAGGTTCTGCAGGCGCGTCGCCCGCGAGGCCGGAAAGCTGATCGGCTCCCGGGTAAGGTCGACCGGGTCCGGGTCGTGCGCGGAAGGATCATGCCGCTCGATCAGCCCCTCGTCGCCGAGCAGATCGACCACCCGGGGAACGACCCTGTCCGACTCCGTGGGAGCAGGGACCTCCGGGCAGATCCGCCCGTCTGCAGCGTCGAGCAGGCGGAAATCGAGCAGCCGCTGGGTGTAGTCGTAGGTCGGGCCGAGGATCTGGCCGCCTGGCAGATCCTTGAACGTGGCCGAGACGCGACGCCACAGGGACATTGCGCTCGTGTCCAGCGGAAGGCTGTAGCCCAGCCGTGGCAGCGTCGTCCGGTAGGCACGCAGCAGAAACACCGCTTCCACCAGGTCGCCCGCCGCCTGCTTGATGGCGAGTGCAGCAAGGTCGGGATCGTAGAGCGAGC
>JBIPNU010000520.1:0-2670 GCA_044370615.1 Burkholderiales bacterium | reverse complement strand
CAGGTTGATCTCGGTGGTCGCCGCGAGCGGGGCGTCCAGGTCCGGCTCGCGGCCGGCGCGCAGCGATCTCACCGCCTGCGCCAGCATCTCGTTGTACATGCCGAAGCCCACCTCCTGCATCTCGCCGGACTGGTTCTCGCCCAGCACCTCGCCGGCGCCCCGGATCTCCAGGTCGTGCATCGCGAGGTAGAAGCCCGAACCGAGCTCCTCCATCATCTGGATGGCTTCCAGCCGCTTGCGCGCGTCCGCCGACACCGGTGCCTCGTCGTCGGTGAGCAGGTAAGCGTAGGCCTGGTGGTGCGAGCGGCCCACTCGGCCGCGCAGCTGGTGAAGTTGCGCGAGGCCGAAGCGATCGGCGCGGTCGATGATGATGGTGTTGGCCTGCGGCACGTCGATGCCGGTCTCGATGATCGTCGTGCACAGCAGCAGGCTGAAGCGCTGCTGGTGGAAGTCGCGCATCACGTACTCGAGTTCGCGCTCGCGCATCTGCCCGTGCGCGACGCGCACCCGCGCCTCGGGCAGCAGCGTCTCCAGCCGCTCGCGTTCGCGCTCGATGGTGCTGATGTCGTTGTGCACGAAATAGATCTGACCGCCGCGGCGCAGCTCGCGCTGACAGGCCTCGCGGATCAGGCCCTCCGACCGCCTCGACACGAACGTGCGGATCGCCAGGCGCTTCTCCGGGGCGGTGGCGATCACCGAGAAGTCGCGCAGGCCTTCGAGCGACATCGCAAGCGAGCGCGGAATCGGCGTGGCGGTGAGGGTGAGTACATCGACCTCGGCTCGAAGCGACTTCAGCCGCTCCTTGTGGCGCACACCGAAGCGGTGTTCCTCGTCGATGATCACCAGCCCCAGGTCGCGGAAGCGCACGTCGGGCTGCACCAGCCTGTGGGTGCCGATCACGATGTCCAGCTGTCCGGAGGCGAGGCCGGCGAGCGCGGAGGCCTGCTCCTTCGCCGAGCGGAAGCGCGAGAGTTCCGCGATGCGCACCGGCCAGTCGGCGAAGCGGTCGGAGAAGGTCTGCAGGTGCTGCTCGGCGAGCAGGGTGGTGGGTACCAGCACCGCGACCTGTCGTCCCTCGCTTACCGCGACGAAGGCCGCGCGCAGCGCCACCTCGGTCTTGCCGAAGCCGACGTCGCCGCAGACCAGCCGGTCCATCGGTCGACCTGCGGTCAGGTCGGCGATCACCGCCTCGATCGCTGCGGCCTGGTCGGGCGTCTCCTCGAACGGGAAGCCTTCGGCAAAGGCTTCGTAGTCGAGCGGCTTCAGGCGGAACGCGTGGCCCCGCCGGGCCGCGCGCTGGGCGTAGAGGTTGAGCAGTTCGGCCGCGGTGTCGCGCGCCTTGCGCGCGGCGCGACGCCGGGCGCGCTCCCATGCGCCGCTGCCCAGCTGGTGCAGGGTTGCCGTCTCGGGCGGACCGCCGGTGTAGCGGCCGATCAGGTGAAGTTGCGCGACCGGCACGTAGAGCTTGTCGCCGCCGGCGTAGTCGAGCTGCAGGAATTCCGTGACCCCTTCGCCCTGGTCGAGGCTCACCAGTCCGGCATAGCGCCCGATGCCATGCTGCTCGTGGACGACCGGGTCCCCGATGCGTACCTCGGACAGATCGCGCAGCATGTTCTCGGCGGAGGCGCGGCGACTGCCGCGCCCGCCCCGGCTGCGCGCCTGCTGGACGAACAGTTCGGCCTCGGTGACCACCGCCACGGCCGCCGCCGGCAGTCGAAAGCCTGCCGCGAGCGGGCCGGTGCCCAGCATCCAGGGCTCCTCGGCGTCGAGGAAGGCGGCGAAGTCGGACGCCTGTGGCAGGTGTACGCCATGCTCGGCCAGCAACTGGGCGAGCGTCTCGCGGCGACCGGCGCTCTCGGCGAGCAGCAGCACCCGCGTGCCCGCGGCGCGGGCGGTGGCTGCGAACTCGAGCAGCGCGGCCAGCGGGCGCTCGGAGCGACGGTCGACGGTGAGCGCGGGCAGCGGCGCTGCCCACGGCGAGGCGGTGGAGGGCGCGGGGAACGATCCCCCGGCCGACTCCGCAACGGGGGGCTCGGCGGCCGGGCCGGCGGCACGGGCACCGCCGAGATCGACCCGCGGATGGGTGTCCAGCGCGGCGAAGAAGTCCTCGGGGCCGAGGAACAGCTGCGCCGGCGGCAGCAGCGGCCGGTCCGGGTCGCCCCGAAGCAGGTCGTGCCGCGCGCGGGTGTCGCGCCAGAACCGCTCTACGGTGGCACCCAGCTCGCCGTGAGTGATCACGGTGGCCTGCGGCGCGAGGTATTCGAAGACGGTGGCGGTGCGGTCGAAGAAGAGCGGCAGGTAGTACTCGATGCCGGCGGGCGTCACCCGGTTGCTCACGTCGCGGTAGAGGCGTCGGCGCGAGGGATCCCCCTCGAAGCTCGCGCGGAAGTTCTGGCGGAAGCGGGTGATCGCCGCCTCGTCGAGCGGGAACTCGCGTGCGGGCAGCAGGCGGACCTCCTGCACCGGATAGATGCTGCGCTGGCTGTCGACATCGAAGGTGCGCAGCGTCTCGATGCCGTCGTCGAAGAGGTCGAGCCGGTAGGGCAGGGCGCTGCCCATCGGGAACAGGTCGATCACCCCGCCCCGGAAGCTGAACTCGCCAGGCGAGACCACCTGCGAGACATGCGCATAACCGGCGAAGGCGAGGCGCTGGCGGAAACGCTCGACATC
>JBIPNU010000213.1:0-5124 GCA_044370615.1 Burkholderiales bacterium | reverse complement strand
GTAGACGTGGTGGTAGTTGCGATCGACGCGCTGCATGCCGTAGCCGCCGACGATGTGCATGCGTCCGCGGCAGACCGTCGCCCAGGCCATCTCGCTGCGGGGCAGGGGCAGGTTGGCGCGGGTGATCCAGCGGCCCTGACGCGCCGCGGCCGGGGCCGAGCTGGCGGTGTAGCGCACCTCGGCCGCGGCCGCCGGCAGGTCGCGGATGTTCGGATCGAACAGGTGCGAATAGGGGCTGTCATGGTGCGGCATCGCGTCCGCGCCCTTGGCGGGCATGGCGTGTCCGGCGTGCTGGGCGTGGGCGAAGGGCGCGCTTGCGAGTCCGGCGGCCAGCGAACTGACGAAACGGCGGCGGGTCAACGACATCGGCGGCTCCGTGGGCGGGTGGGGGCGTGAGTCACGAACGGACCGCCGGATTATGCCCGGGGGCGCGCGGCGGGGGACGCCACCGGGCCCGCGTTGCATGCACCGCGGCCGCTCCGGGTCACGCCTCGAGCACCTGCGGCGGCTTCGATCCCGTCCACCGCGAGCCCGAATGATCCGCCGCAACCCCGATCAGTACGTCATGCAGGCCGCGTTGAGCATGCCGGCTGCGAGCGACATTGCCCCCAGGAACAGTCCATGCGCAACCTTGCCTTCGGGAATGCCGGTCACGATGCCCGGCATCGTGAGCCTCACGCCGAGATACACCAGCAACTGCACCACGAAGGCCACCGCGCCCCAGGACACCATGTCGAGCAGGTTCACGCTCTGCGCGACCGCGCGGGCGAGCGGCACGACGAAGCCGAAGAGCGCGCCGGCCAGGCTCCATGCAGCGGCAGTGTTGCCTTCGTGGATCAGCCGCAGTTCAGGGTAGGGCGTGATCCGGATGTAGATCGCGATGAACAGCACGACCATCGCGAGCGTCGCCGCGAAGTAGGTCAGGAAGGCCGGCACGCCCATCATGTAGTCCAGCAGCACGCCCATCGGGTGTCCCTCGTCGTGTGGATGATCGGTTCAGTCGAACCAGTGCGGTATGAAGTGGCTGCTGTTGCGGGTGATCGGCGAACCATCCTCGCGGATGCCCATGCCGGCTGCCCGGTCGCCGACGATCCACGAGCCGATCACCGGATAGCGGTCGTCGAACTGCGGCAGCGGGGCATAGGCCTGGTAGATGTAGCCTTCGGCGCCGTAGCGACCGCCCTCGTGGTGATTGCCCTGCGCGGAGCGGATCGTCACGTTGGCGCCCTCGCGCGAGTACAGCGGCTTCCTCACGTGGTTCGACGCCCAGTCCCCGGCGCTGGCGGCCAGGCCGGAGGCGTCGAAGCTGGCGGGCAGCAGGTTCGGATGCCCGGGGAACAGTTCCCAGAGCACCGGCAGTATGGCCTTGCTCGAGAGCAGCATCTTCCACGGCGGCTCGATGATTCGGGTGCCCGAGCCGGCGATGCAGGGGCCGAAGGCCTCGCGCAGCATCCACTCCCAGGGGTAGAGATTGAACAGCGACTCGATCGGCCGGCCGTCGAGGTCGACGAAGCGGCCGGCGGATTCGCGCTCGCCCGCGCCTGGTACGGGTGTCCAGCCGATCGCCTCGATGTCGATCGCGCGCGCGTCCAGTCCGGCCTGCAGCGCGGTGTCGAGCAGGTACTGCAGGGTATCCGCGTCCTCGTCGTTGCCCATCGAGCAGGTGAGGATGAGGTCTCCGGGCAGCCCCATCGTCCCCCAGCGTTCGACGAGCTTTTCGTGCAGCGAGTTGAACTGGTCGCGGTCGGGATGAACGTCCTGCAGCCAGTACCACTGGACCACGGCCGCCTCCACCAGCGAGGTGGGGGTGTCGGCGTTGTACTCGAGCATCTTCGGCTCGCCGGTGCCGTCCCACGAGAAGTCGAACCGGCCGAACAGGCTCGGTTCGCTGCGCCGCCACGAGTCCACCACGAGCGGTATCGCAGGCTCGGGGAGGCGGAAGCGATCGAATGCGCCGGTGGACACGACGTGCGCGACGGCTTCGAGGCAGAGCGCGTGCACCGCTTCGGTGGCCGCTTCGAGCGTGTCGATCTCGCCGGCGCTGAAGGCGTAGCAGGCCGACTCGTCCCAGTATCCGCCGTCGGCGCTGTGGAAGCTGAAGCCGACGGCCTCGCATCTCCGCTGCCAGTCAGGACGCGGCGTGCGGCGTTCGCGGCGCACCGTCAGCCACCGCTGCTGCCGCGCGCGCTGGCGCCGAACCCCCCGCGCGAGGTTCCCGACGAATCGGTGGATACGGTGCCGCGTTGTGCGGCCGCCGCGCGCGCGTTCCAGTTCTGCACCAGCATGTTGCCGCGGCCGTACTCGATGTTGCCGTTGCGTGTATCCACGACGCCGTAGCGGTTGTCGCGCCCGCTGGTCCTGCGCTTGCCATGGGGATACGTCGGGCCGTACCAGCCTGTTCCGCCGCCCGCCGTGGTCGTCGGCTCGCAGGTGGCGTTCTCGCCCCAGTCGGTCCGGCAGTCGGCCTCGCGCAGGTACAGGTCGCGCAGCGGTATGGGCGCCTGTTCGCAACCGGCCAGCAGCGAGCCGGCCAGCAGCAGGGGTACGCAGGCGGATCGGCGACGTTGCGGGCTCATGCCGGAAGGCGCAGGCGGCGGTGACGGTGGCTGTGGCGGTCAGTATACGAGACCGGGCCCGGGTGGACGATGCGGGCGAGCCGCACGGGGTACTGCGGCGGGTCGGCCCATCGACCTGCCACTCCGGGCAGGTCAGTGGCCTGGATCGACGCCATGCACCTCATTCGCTGGACATCCGGGTCGCCGACCGTGTTCGGGCCGTGCGGGTCGCCCTGCCGGCGAGCGGCGCGAGGCTATTCGAGCCTGACGCCCGAGGCCTTCACGACCTTGGCCCATTTCGCGATCTCCGAGCGGATGTAGGCCGCGAACTCGTCGGGCGTGCTGCCGACGAGTTCGAATCCGACGCCCTCGAGTCGCTGCCGGACATCGGGCATCGCGAGCGCCTTGATGGTTTCCGCATGCAGCCGCGCGACGGCCGGCTTCGGTGTTCGCGCGGGCGCGAGCAGGCCGTACCAGGCGGTCGCTTCGAATCCGGGGAAGCCCGATTCCGCGATGGTCGGCACGTCGGGCACCGCCGCGCTGCGTTTCGCGCTGGTCACGGCAAGCGCGCGCAGCTTGCCCGCCCTGACGTGAGGCAGCGTCGATGACATGCCGCTGAACATCGCCTGCACCTGACCTCCGACGAGATCGCCCACCGCCTGACCGCTCCCCTTGTAGGGGATGTGCACCATGTCGATGCTCGCGAGGCCGTTGAGCAGTTCGCCGGTCAGGTGTCCGATGCTCGCCACGCTGGCCGAGGCGAAGTTCACCTTGCGCGGATTCGCCTTCACGTAGGCGACGAAGGCCTTGAAGTTGCCTGCGGGCACCGACGGGTGCACCACGAGGATGTTGGGCGCGTTGGCCAGATGCGTGATGGGCGCGAAGTCGCGGACCGGATCGTAGGGCATCTTCGCGGTCACGGCGGGGCCGATGCCGAGATTCGCGATGTAGCCGAGGACGATGGTGTGGCCGTCCGGCGGGGCGCTGGCGACGATCTGCATGCCGATGTCGCCATTGGCGCCGGCGCGATTGTCGACTACCACCGGCTGGCCCAGCCCGTCGGCCAGCCTTGCGCCCAGCACGCGGGCGAGCGTATCCGTGCTGCCGCCGGGCGCGAACGGCACGACGAATCGCACCGGCCGGGTGGGGAACGAGCCGGCTGCGGCAGCCGCGAGGTCGGAGCCGGCCGCGGCGCAGAGGGCGACCGCCAGGCAGGCCGCCGCAGGCAACCTGCGCACCGCTCCTCGCTGGGTGCCGGTCGATTGATCGCCGCGAGGGAATGCTCGGGACTTCGGCGTCGTGCTGTCTGACATGTCGTCGATTCTCGAGTGGAGGGCGCTCGCAGTGTAATCGAGCTGCCGCCTGCACTTCGAGCGCGTGGCGGCGTACGAACAGCGCCCGAGTTGCAGGGATACGCGCAGCGCGGCGCGCGGGCCGTGACCGTCAATGCGTCGACGGGCGATACAGGTCTTCGAACGCTGCAAGACTGTCGACGAATGCCTGATCAATGGCCGCAGGCAACGTGACAATCGCTTCGCGCTGCCCGGTCGAGGATCGCACCTGTCCATTCTCGCTGGTATCAGGCAACTCGTCGACTTGTGTCATCGGATGACCTTCCTCGCATCCTTGAGTAGCAGCAGCAATTGCTGCTCACGCAGTGGCGAAGCGATGAATCCGAACCGGGTGTAGAACCTCGCCGCGTCTTCATCGATGGGGTGAGTCAGCATCGCTCGGATGCCCGCGTGCTCGGCAATCAGCATCGTGCGCCGGATGGCATCCTGCAACAGACCGAAGCCGATGCCGCGCCCCTGATCCTGCTGCGACACAGCCAGCCTTGCCAGGATTACAACCGGAACCGGGTATTGCCCCATCCCTTTGCGGATGCGATCCGGAGCTTCCAGGGTGTCGACCTGGCCGACGGTCAAACTGAAATAGCCCGCCACGCGACCATCATCCTCGGCAACGACAAAAGTCTTGGCCGATCCACTGCCTTGGGCTTGCCGAGCGTGGCGCAGTAGCCAGTCGTCGAGCGCGGGCTTGCCGCAATCAAAACCTTCCAGCCGATGCTGCGCAGCCAGTGGCTCCGGTGCGCGCAACGTCACTTCGTGTCCCAGGGCGCCTTGCGGGCGAACAGATCACGCAAACCGTCGTTGGCCTGTTCGGGGCGATCCAGCAGATCCATCAGTGCCTGGTACTGGCTACCCGAAACCATGAACAGGCGCTGATCCAGCAGGGTTTGCTCGGCAGCCAGGCAGGCGCTGTCGAGGATGAAGTCGGTCAGCGACTTGTGGGCGACCTCGGCGGCACGACGCAACACCACCTCCTGTTCGGGGGTGGCGCGCAGCCCGAGGCGGGCGGACCGTGCGGAAGGCAATGGTGCAACGGCAGTCATGGCAGCACCTGTTTTGTTAGATCAACTGCCGCAATGTTAGTACAAATGACGAACGCTGTCCAGTTGCGATGTTGACCGGTAGCCTTGGTTGACGACGAACCGCTGCGCGCAAGTTGTTGATTCGTAGAGACCGCTATCTGTGCCTACCCGCAGGCCAATAAGAAAATAGAGATGGCT
>JBIPNU010000220.1:0-5029 GCA_044370615.1 Burkholderiales bacterium | reverse complement strand
AACGTGGCCGATCTCGGGCGTGTCGGCTGGTGGCCGCCCGCAGCACGCGTGGCCGAAACCCCGCGTGGCGCGGGGATTTCAGGCAAGAAAAAGGGCCCGGAGATCATCCGAGCCCTGGAGGGCCAGCGGCGCTAGGGTGGCGCTCAAGAGGCAGGCGCGCGGAACCGCGCCAACACTGGGGGAACAGACGAAAAAAATTCCGACCGGATAAGGGTTGGAATTTTGAGTATTGGTGGAGGCGGCGGGAGTCGAACCCGCGTCCGCAAGTCCTCTGCAGACAGGTCTACATGCTTAGTCTGGTCAACTGGTTTTAACCCTCGACGCGCCGACCGACAGGCTCGCCTCAGGCGATCTACTGCGACTTTGATGCCGCACGTCGTAGCCCCATGCGACACGAGGTTCCTGAATGGCTTCGCTGCGGGTTGCCCCGCCCGGCCCGGAACCTGACCGGTGCGAAGTCCAGCCGGGTTAAGCGGCTAGAGCGTAACGCTCGTCGTTGGCGTTTGTAGCGTTCCGGCTGTTTTTACGAGGTGCTCCGGGCCTCGGCATGCACTGCTCTGTTTCGCGACCCACGTCGAAACCGGGACGCCCCCATTGAGTGAAGATGGTACCGCGCCTGCCGGATTCAAGGGGTACCGCCGGTCGGGTGTCGCCCGGCGTTTGCCGGTCGGTGGCGTGCAGGGTGTCGACGCCTGTCTCCCGAGGCCCGCGTCCGACGCGCCGTGGCGCAGGGGCCGTGCCCGACCAGGGGGCAGCGCGAGCGTCCATCCGGACGTCACGCCCGGGCCGTCGCCCCCCGCCGGCACGCCCCGGGCGTCGCCGACGGTCTCGCGATCAGCCGACGCGGCCGACGAGCCCGTCGAGCAGTTCCTCGGGGTGCGCGATCATCCAGTCCGCGCCCCAGTCGTGGGGGTCTGCGCCGTACAGGTAGCCGTACAGCGCCACGACCGGGGTCATGCCGGCGGCGAGGCTGGCCTGCACGTCGCGCCGGTCGTCGCCCACGTACAGGCACTGCGCGGGATCGACGCCCACGGCCCGGGCGCCGGCGAGCAGCGGATCCGGATGCGGCTTGGCGCGGCCGGTGGTGTCGCCACCGACCAGGCACCGGCTGCGCGCGGCGACGCCCAGCGCATCGACCAGTGGACGGGCGAGGTATTCCGCCTTGTTGGTGACGATGCCCCACGCGAGTCCGCGCGCCTCCAGCCCGTCGAGCAGCGCGGGCATGCCGTCGAACAGGCGCGAGTCGACCATGATGTCCTGCTCGTAGAGCGCGAGGAAGCGCTCGCGCAGGGCGTCGAACTCCGGCTCTCCCGGGCGGATGCCCAGGCCCACTTCGAGCATGCCGCGCGCGCCGTGGGAGACGTGCGAGCGCAGCTCGTCGATCGGCATCGGCGCGTGGCCACGCTCCACCCGCAGCACGTTGAGCGCACGCCCGAGGTCGGGCGCGGTGTCGGCCAGCGTGCCGTCGAGATCGAACAGCACGCAGCGGATCGGCGCGGCACTCACCCGGGCTTCCTCGCGTGCAGGATGTAGTTCACCGAGGCGTCGCGTCCCAGCCTGTAGACGCGGGTCAGCGGGTTGTAGGTCATGCCGGTGATGTCGGCAGGCTCGAGCGCGGACTGGCGGCACATGCGGGCGAGCTCCGACGGGGTGATGAACTTCGCGTACTCGTGGGTGCCGCGCGGCAGCAGCCGCAGCACGTACTCGGCGCCGACGATCGCGAACAGGAAGGATTTCGGGTTACGGTTGATCGTGGAGAAGAACAGGTGGGCACCCGGCTTCGCCAGCGCCGCGCAGGCGGCGACCGTACGCGCCGGATCCGGCACGTGCTCCAGCATCTCCATGCAGGCCACGATGTCGAAGGTGCCCGGCTGCTCGCGGGCGAGGTCCTCGGCGGCGATCGCGCGGTAGTCGACGTCCACGCCACTCTCCAGCCGGTGCAGCTTGGCCACCGCCAGCGGACGCTCGCCCAGGTCGATGCCCAGCACGGTCGCGCCGCGCTGCGCCATCGACTCGGACAGGATGCCGCCGCCGCAGCCCACGTCGACGACCCGGGAGCCTGCGAGGCCAGCCAGTCGGTCGATGTGGTCCAGGCGCAGCGGGTTGATGTCGTGCAGCGGCTTGAACTCGCTGTTCGGATCCCACCAGCGATGAGCCAGCTCGTTGAATTTCGCCAGTTCGGCGGGATCGGCATTGGCCTGGGTCATCGGCGGCGGGTCTTCGATGCGCGGCGGGCGCGCGATGCGCTGGAGTATCGCGCGACCCTCGGCCGGGCGGGGCGGGCGGGCCGCTGGCGAGCGCGCGCCGGCTTCAGCGCGGCGGGGCGATCCGAGCCTGCCAGGCGCGAGCGGTCGCCGCGAGGACGTCCGGATCCAGCCGTGTGAACCGGCCGTCCCGCACCTGCGCGTCGCCGGCGACCCAGACATCGGTCACGTGCTCGCGACCCGCCGCGTAGACGAGGTGCGAGGTCGGGTCGTAGCAGGGCTGCAGGTCGACCCCGCGCAGGTCGACCGCGATCAGGTCGGCCTGCTTGCCCGGTTCGATCGACCCGATCCGGTCATCCAGCCCGAGGGCGCGGGCCCCGGCCAGCGTGGCCATCTCCAGCGCCGCATGCGCGGGCAGTGCGTCGGCGGCGCCGGCCACCGCCTTGCCGAGCAGGCTGGCGAGGCGCCACTCCGCGAACAGGTCGAGCCGGTTGTTGCTGGCAGCGCCATCGGTGCCCAGCCCGACCCCGACGCCATTCGCCAGGAGTTTCGCGACCGGCGCGAAGCCGCTGGCGAGCTTCAGGTTGGAGGACGGGCAGTGCGCGACATGGGCCCCGCGGTGGGCGAGCGTGGCGATATCCGCGTCGTCCAGATGCACGGCGTGGACTGCGATCGTGCCAGGCCCGATCAGTCCGAGTCGGTCCAGCCGGGCGATCGGCCGTTCGCCGTGCAGGCGCAGGCTGTCAGCCACTTCCCCGGCCGTCTCGTGCAGGTGAACATGCACCGGCGCCTGCAACTGGTCGGCGAGGGTGCGCAGCGTCGCGAAGGTGGCGTCGCTGACCGTGTACGGCGCATGCGGCGCGAAGCAGAAGGACAGCCGCGGCTCTCCGCGCCAGCGGTCGCGGGTGGCGAGCCCCTTGTCGAGATAGTCCTGCGGGTCGGTCGCGTAGGCGGTCGGGAACTCGATCGCGATCATCCCGAGGGCTGCGCGCATGCCGGCGGCAAGCGCCGCCCGCGCGGCCGCCTCCGGGAAGAAATACATGTCGTTGAAGGTGGTGATGCCCCCGCGCAGCATCTCGGCGCACGCGAGCAGGGTGCCGTCGTGGACGAATGCGTCGGAGACATGGGCGGACTCGGCCGGCCAGATGTGCTCCTGCAGCCACCGCATCAGCGGCAGGTCGTCGGCGAGCCCGCGCATCAGGGTCATCGCGGCATGGGTGTGCAGGTTCACCAGACCCGGCATCAGCAGGCGCCCGGAGAGATCGATGCGGTGCCCGACCGGCAGCGACGGGGTCAGCCCGGTCGGCACGAGTGCGGCGATCCGCTCGCCGCGCAGCAGCACGGTGTGGTCGGCCAGCAGCGTGGCGGCGGGGCAGATCGGCAGCACCCAGCCGGCGTCGAGCGCGAGGTCAAAGGGCAGGCCGTCGGTGGGCAGGGCGTTCGCGGGATCCATAAATGAAAAAGCCCCGCACCGAGGTGCGGGGCTTCCGTCGGGATGAACCCGATTACATCTTCGCGGCAGGCTTCGCGGCAGCCGGCTTGGCAGCAGGCTTGGGCGGACGCGTGCCGGTGACCTCGACCGTGGTCCGGCGGTTCGGCGCCAGGCAGTCGATCAGCTGCTTGCGGTTCATCTTCGCATCGCAGAACTTGGTCACGTTGACCGGCTGACGCGGACCCACCCCTTCCCAGAAGATCAGCTTGGGATTGAGGCCGCCGGTGTTGACCAGATGGTCACGCACGACCTGGGCACGGGCTTCGGACAGCTTCTTGTTGTAGGCCGCGCTGCCGATCTTGTCGGTGTGGCCGGTGACGATCACCACGTTGATGGTGACCGGACCCTTCTTGAGCTCCTTGAAGAGCTGTTCGAGGGCGCCGCGGCCATCGGCGGTGAGATCCGACTTCGCGAACTCGAACGGAACGTCCACACGGGTCTCGAACGGCGTCGGCTTGGCAGGCTTCGGCTTGGGCGGCGGCGCGGCGGGCTTCATTTCGGCCGGCTTGGCCTCGGGCTTCATGGCCGGGGCAGCGGCAGGCGCGGCCGCGCGCGGGGCGGGCGCGGCTGCCTTGCGCGGCAGCAGATCCGGGTCGCACTGCTCGGTGGCCTGAGCCGGGGTCCAGCTGTTGGACCGGACGCAGACGCCGTAGCTGGCAGCGCGCACGGCCACGCCCCGACCGTCGATCAGGTAGGCGCCCCGGTCGGTCTGGGCCATTGCGGTGCCGGCGGCCAGCAGGACAGCCGCGGCGGACAGCTTCAGGCCGCCGACGATACGTTGATTCATGGACTCGCTTTGCTTCACGACTTCCTCCTTGTTCTTACGGGGCAAAGTGCTGCCGGTCACCGGGCTGTGTGCCGAAGCGTCGCGACCCGACACCCACCGGTCCCGGCCTCCACAGACCACGTGCCGAGTGTAGCACGCGGAAACCGACGGCTTGGGGCTGAAAGATGGCCGATTTCCGGACAAGCACCCGGAAACCTGTCGGATTGTAGGGACGATTGTGGCGCGAACGCAACAGGTCTGTTCCTCGACGGTGCAGCCGCGGGGTTGCCGTCCCCCGCGCGGCTTCGCGTGCCCGGGGGCGCGAGCCGGGGCGGGCCGCGTGGGGCAAGCGCGCGAATGTTATGATTTCGGGATTTTTACAACGCGACGCGTGCGTGACTCCCGGCCGGGCGTGCGCGCCGCCCCGGTCCGGTCCCGCTGACGCCGCTGCCCTACTGCCAGAGCCCCCCGATGGAACCATTCGCGAAGGAAACGGTGCCGGTCAGCCTCGAGGAGGAGATGCGCCGCTCCTACCTCGACTACGCGATGAGCGTGATCGTGGGCCGG
>JBIPNU010000072.1:0-8066 GCA_044370615.1 Burkholderiales bacterium | reverse complement strand
GGCCCGGCTTGGGGGTGGGGCGCCGCCCCGGGCCCGCCGGCAGCCTGAACGCCGCCGAACCCGAACGTCCCGTCCCTCCCGCGTCCGCCGGCCTCGAGCGGTCGCCGTCCACCAGAGAGCCTCACCCATGCGCACCGACTACTGCGGCCTGATCTCCGAACGCCACCTCGACCGCGAGGTGGTGCTCAACGGATGGGTGCACCGGCGCCGCGACCACGGGGGCGTGATCTTCATCGACCTGCGCGACCGCGAGGGCCTGGTACAGGTGGTGATCGATCCGGACACGCCCGAGGCGTTCGCGGTGGCCGACCGGGTCCGCGGCGAGTACGTGCTGCAGGTCGAAGGCCTGGTGCGCCGCCGCCCCGAGGGCACCACCAACTCCAACATCGTCAGCGGCCAGATCGAGGTGCTCGCCGGCTCGATCCGGATCCTGAACGCCTCGGCGACGCCCCCGTTCCAGCTCGACGACGACAACCTCTCCGAGACAGTTCGACTTACCCATCGCGTGCTCGACCTGCGTCGGCCGCAGATGCAGCGCAACCTGCGCCTTCGCCACCGGTTCACCAGCGCGGTACGCCGCTACTTCGACGAACTGGGCTTCGTCGACGTCGAGACCCCGATGCTCACCCGCTCCACGCCCGAGGGCGCCCGCGACTACCTGGTGCCCTCGCGCGTGCACCACGGCGAGTTCTATGCGCTCCCGCAGTCGCCGCAGATCTTCAAGCAGTTGCTGATGGTCGCCGGCTACGACCGCTACTACCAGATCGTGAAGTGCTTCCGCGACGAGGACCTGCGCGCCGACCGCCAGCCCGAGTTCACCCAGATCGACGTGGAGACCTCGTTCCTCGAGGAGCGGGAGATCAACGACATCATGGAGGGCATGGTCCGGCGCGTGTTCCGCGAGGTGCTGTCGGTCGAGTTGCCGGCCTTCCCGCGCATGACCTACGCCGAGGCGATGTCTCGCTACGGCAGCGACAAGCCCGACCTGCGCGTGACCCTGGAACTCGCCGAGATCACCGACGCGGTGCGCGATGTCGCCTTCAAGGTTTTCTCGGGCCCAGCCACCACGCCCGGCGGTCGGGTGGCGGCGCTGCGCGTGCCCGGCGGGGCTGCGCTCACCCGTGGCGAGATCGACGGCTACACCGAGTTCGCGAAGGTGTACGGCGCGAAGGGACTCGCCTGGATCAAGGTCAACGACGCCTCGCGCCTGGACGAGCAGGGCCTGCAGTCGCCGATCGTGAAGAACCTGCATGCGCAGGCGCTCGCCGAGATCCTGCGGCGCACCGGAGCGCAGAGCGGCGACATCCTGTTCTTCGGCGCCGATCGCGCGAAGGTGGTCAACGATGCGCTGGGCGCGTTGCGGCTGCGCATCGGGCACGAGAAGGGCCACGTCGACGGGCGCCAGTGGGCGCCGCTGTGGGTCGTCGATTTCCCGATGTTCGAGTTCGACGAGGAGGCGCGGCGCTGGCAGGCGATGCACCACCCGTTCACCGCGCCCAGGGAGGGGCACGAGGACCTGCTGACCACCGATCCGGGTCGCGCGCTGGCCCGCGCCTACGACATGGTGCTCAACGGCTCCGAGATCGGCGGTGGCTCCGTGCGTATCCATCGCGAGGACGTGCAGTCGAAGGTGTTCTCGGCGATCGGCCTCACCCCGGAGGAGGCGCGGGCGAAGTTCGGCTTCCTGCTCGACGCGCTGCAGTTCGGCGCGCCGCCGCACGGAGGCATCGCCTTCGGGGTCGACCGGATCGTGGCGATGATGGCGGGCGCGGAGTCGATTCGCGAGGTGATCGCCTTCCCGAAGACGCAACGCGCCCAGTGCCTGCTTGCCCAGGCGCCCTCGCCGGTGGACGAGCAGCAGTTGCGCGAACTGCACATCCGGGTGCGCTGAGCCGATGGCGGCGGGATCAGGTCTGCTGCGCAGGGCGGGGGCGTTTGCCCTGATCGTCGTGCTGGGGCTGGCGCTGGCCGCGGCCCTGCTGCCCGCAGCCCCGGCGCTCTCGCGCGGGGAACCCGGAGAGGGGCTGCCCGAGATCAGCGTGCGCGCCCTGCCAGCGGAGGCGCGCGAGACGCTTCGGCTCATCCGCGCCGGCGGGCCTTTCCCGTACGAGCGCGACGGCATCGTGTTCGGCAACCGCGAAAAACTGCTGCCGCTGCGACCGCGCGGGCACTACCGCGAGTACACCGTGCGCACGCCCGGGGCGACCAACCGTGGCGCGCGGCGCATCGTGGCTGCCCAGTCGGGCGAGCTCTACTACACTGACGACCACTACGCGAGCTTCAGGCGCATTCGGGAGTGAGGCGATGGATCCACAGGGCGAGCACACGGGCGGCGGCGCGCGACTGACCGACGCGTCGCGCGCGGGCCTGTACGCCTGCGACGAGGCGACCGCCGAGGCGGTCGCGCGCGAGGCGCTGGCCGCCGGGCTGCGGGTCGTGGGCATCGATCTCGAGCATGCGACCGGCCGCGCGGCGCTGCTCGACGCGTTCGCCGACGCGCTGGAACTGCCCGAGTATTTCGGTGGCAACTGGGATGCCCTCGACGAATGCCTGCGCGAGCGCTCGCTGCTTGCCGACGGCGAGGCGACGGCGGGCGGGTTGCTGCTGAGGCTGCATGGCAGCGACCGGGCGGCGATCGCTGCGCCCGACGCCTTCCAGACGCTGCTCGAGATCCTCGACGACGCGGTCGAGGACTGGCGTGACCGCGACGTGCCCTGCTGGGTGCTGGCGGTCACCGAGTCCCCGGGCGACATCGGCGTCGAACCGCTGCCGGGCGGCACGACCCGGGCCGCGTCGTGACCTGGAAGATCCCGGTCTCGGTGCTGGTGGTGATCCACACCCGGGCGCTGGAGGTACTCCTGATCGAGCGGCGCGACCGGCCGGGATTCTGGCAGTCGGTCACCGGCAGCCTCGATCGCCGCGACGAGCCGCCCGAGGAGGCGGCGCGCCGCGAGGTGCAGGAGGAGACCGGGATCGCGCCGGAGGCCGGAGCGCTCGAGGACTGGGGTTACTCGAACCGCTACGAGATCTTCCCGCACTGGCGGTCCCGCTACGGACCCGGAGTGACCGAAAACCAGGAGCATGTGTTCGGGTTGTGCCTGCCCGGGCGGATGCCGGTCGTGCTGGCCCCGCGCGAGCACATCCGGCACGCATGGCTGTCGTGGCCGGAGGCTGCCGAGCGGGTGTTCTCCTGGAGCAATGCCGAGGCGATCCGCGAGTTGCCCGCGCGTGCCGCGTAGCCGGTAACCGCGTCGCCAACGCGGGATACGGCGCGTCGCTGGTCTGAGCCGGCGGCGGCACCCGGGAACGACCGGCCGCCGCAGCCCGCGCGGTGCCGGATGTGTTAACGTCCCGTCCCCGCAGTGCCCTGGCATGCGTCGCATCGCCGCGCCCGCCCGTCGCCGGCTCGGCCCGGCCGCGCAGGGGGCTGCGCGCGAGCGGCCACGCGCCTTCCCACGGGAGACCGAGATGACCGATACCCCGGCTCTTGCCTTCGACGACTACCGGACCCTCGCCGACGAGGCCTGCGAGGTGCGCATCCTCGCGGCGCGCGCAGCGCTCGGGTCGCGGGTCACCCTGCTCGGCCACCACTACCAGCGCGCCGATGTCTACCGGCATGCCGACCTCACCGGCGATTCGCTCGGGCTGTCGCGGCTGGCCGCGCGCACCGACTCGGAATACATCGTGTTCTGCGGTGTGCACTTCATGGCCGAAGTGGCGGACATCCTCACCGGCCCTCATCAGATCGCGATCCTGCCCGACCTGTCGGCCGGCTGCTCGATGGCGGACATGGCGAACCTCGCCAAGGTCGAGCGCGCGTGGCGGGAACTGGGCGAGATCCTCGCGCCCGACGAGCAGATCACGCCGATCACCTACATCAACTCGGCCGCCGACCTGAAGGCCTTCTGCGGCGAGCACGGCGGCATCGTCTGCACGTCCAGCAACGCCCGGCAGATCCTCGAATGGGCGTTCGCGCGCCGCGAGAAGGTGCTGTTCTTCCCCGACCAGCACCTCGGCCGCTGGACCGGCTACCTGATGGACATCCCGGTCTCCGAGATGCTGGTCTGGGACCCGGACCTGCCGATGGGCGGCCTCACCGCCCAGCAGATCAAGATGGCCAAGGTGCTGCTCTGGAAGGGGCACTGCTCGGTGCACCAGATGTTCCAGCCGCAGCACATCCTGCGCTGGCGCGAGCAGAACCCGACCGGCATGGTCATCAGCCACCCGGAGTGCAAGTTCGACGTCTGCAAGTTGTCGGATTACGTCGGATCGACCGACTTCATCATCCGCACGATCGCCCAGAGCGCGCCGGGCACCCGCTGGCTGGTCGGCACCGAACTCAACCTGGTCAACCGCATCGCCGAGCAGTTCCGACCACAGGGCAAGGTGATCCAGTTCATGGCCCCGACCGTCTGCATGTGCTCGACCATGGCCCGCATCGACCCGCAGCACCTCGCATGGTGCCTCGAGAACCTGGTCGAAGGGCGGGTGGTCAACCGCATCCGCGTCCCCGAACGCGAGGCGGCGCTCGCGCGGCTTGCGCTCGAGCGGATGCTCGAAATCTCCTGACCGGTCGCCGCGCCGCGACCCGCCCGTGAACCCGTCGCCGGCGGCCATCGCCGCGCCCGCCGCGTCCGCGGCGCCGAACGTGCTGCGGGTGGCGACCTACAACATCCACAAGGGGTTTGCCGCCCTCGGCGGGCGGCTCGTGGTGCACGAGCTGCGCGATCAGCTGCATACCCTGGGCGCCGATCTGGTGTTCCTGCAGGAGGTGCACGGGCGCCATGACCGGCATGCCAGCCGGCATCCGCACTGGCCGGAATCGGCGCAGTACGAGTTCCTCGCCGATTCGGTCTGGAGCGACTACGCGTACGGGCGCAATGCGATCTACGACCACGGCCATCACGGCAACGCGATCCTGTCGCGCTACCCGATCACGCGCTGGGACAATGTGGACGTCTCGGCATACTTCTTCGAGAGCCGGGGCCTGCTGCACTGCGAAGTGGCGGTGCCGGGACAGTCGCAGCCGCTGCACTGCGTGAACGTGCACCTGGGGTTGCTCGCGCGTGGCCGTCGCCGCCAGTTGCGCGCGCTTCGCGAGCGGATGATGGCGCTGGTGCCCGCGGGTGCGCCGCTGGTCATCGCCGGCGACTTCAACGACTGGCGCAAGGAGGCGAGCGACGAACTCATCGCTGACCTCGGGGTCAGCGAAGTGTTCGAGGCGACCCGTGGCCGGCCGGCGCGCAGTTTCCCGACCCGCTTTCCGCTGCTGCGGCTCGATCGCATCTACGTGCGCGGGCTGGCGGTGCGCCATGCCCACGTGCACCACGGGCGCGACTGGGCGCGGCTGTCCGACCACGCGCCGCTCTCGGCCACGCTGGGCTGGCACTGAGCGGGCGATGCAGCGGGCGGAGGCCTTCGGCGAGCGTGCCGGCCCCGAGCCGCCGGCGAGGCTGCTCGAGGGAGGGGGCGCGTACTTCGCCGCGCTCGAGACGGCCTGCGACGGCGCGCGGGCCGAACTGCACCTGCAGGCCTACATCTTCGCCGACGACGTGACCGGTCGGCGGATCGCCGCCGCGCTGGCACGCGCCGCCCGGCGGGGGGTGGCCGTCCAGGTGCTGCTCGACGGCTTCGGGTCGCGCGCGATGTCCCCGGCGCTGCGAAGCGTGCTCGTGGAGGCGGGCGTGCGGCTGCTGTTCTTCCGTCCCGAGGCGCGGCTGCCGATTCCTCGGCGCCGTCGGCTGCGACGGCTGCACCACAAGATCGCCGCCTTCGACGGCGAACTCGCCTTCGTCGGTGGCATCAACGTGATCGACGACATGCACACGCCCGGTCACACGCCGCCGCGCTGGGACTACGCGGTCGAGGTCGGGGGGGGGGCGGCGCTCGAGGTGCTCAGGCTCGCGCGGCGCACCTGGGCGCGCGCGGCGCGCACCTACGTCGGCGCGCTGTGGGCCCAGTGGCGCCAGTGGCCGGTCGCGATTCCGGCCGTCGCGAATTCCGCGGGCACCGTGCGCCTGGTGGTGCGCGACACGGTACGGCACCGCCGCGACATCGAGGAGGCGTACCTGCAGGCGATCGCGGTCGCCCGCAGCGAGGTGCTGATCGCCAGCGCGTACTTCCTGCCGGGGGTGGAGTTTCGCCACGCACTCACCGAGGCGGCCGCGCGGGGGGTGCGGGTGGTGCTGCTGCTGCAGGCGCGCGTCGAGTACCGGCTGATGCACCACGCCTCGCGCACGCTCTACCGCCGGCTGCTCGCCGCCGGCATCGAGATCCACGAGTACCGCCGCAGCTTCATGCACGCGAAGGTCGCGGTCATCGATGGCCACTGGGCGACCGTGGGCTCGTCGAACATCGATCCGCTGTCACTGCTGCTCGCGCGGGAGGCGAACGTGGTGGTGGAGGACGCCGCGTTCGCGACCACCCTGCGCGCGAGCCTCGCGCAGGGCATGTCGGCGGGCGCGACCCGGGTCGAGGCCGATCGCCTGCGCCGAGGGCCGGTGGCGCGGCTCGCCGGCTGGGTGTCCTACGGCATCGTCCGCCTGCTGCTGGGCTGGGCCGGCTACGGCGGGCGACGCGATTTCCTGTAGCCAGGCGCCAGTGTCCCCGGGAATCGTGGCACGGCGGTGGCCGCGCATGCAGGGTTGTTCGCGCGACGGGACGTGATCCGTGCGCTCGCCGCGCGTCCGGCGCGAGGGCGGCCCGGCCGGGACGCCTCGCGCGCGAGCGCGCCGGGCACGCCGGACGCGCGCGCAGCCGCTACAGACGCGTGCGCGGCGGCGCAGCCGGCCGGGCGTGGCATCCTGCCGGGTCCGTTCCTCTTCCGAGGCCTCGCGTGCAGACGCGCACCGAATTCCGACTGCTGGTCGTGTTCAACCTGCTGCTGATCCCGGCCGCGTGGATGGTGGCGAGCTACGACGTCTGGCTGCTGCCCCCGCAACTGCAGGCGTGGGTCGCCTCGCGCGGCCTCGTGATGGCCTCGCCGCTCCAGTCGCTCGCCGGCACCGTGGGCTTCGCCGCGTTCGTGGCGCTGTGCATCGGACTGGTCGGCATGCTCGCCTTCTGGCGCTGGGCGCGGGCGCTCACCCTGTGGGGCACGATCGTGATCTACCTCCCCCTGCCCATCGGCGGGCCCGCGGTCGTCTCCGGTTTCGCCTACACCCTCGATGCGGTGGCCGCGATCCTCTGGGGCGTGCTGCTCGCCTGTGCCTACTGGTCGCCGGCCGCGGCGTCCTTCCGGCCCCCGCGTCGCGCGATGCCGGCGCCCGCCACGGTCCCGCCGCCGGTCGCGACGCCGCCCGGCCCACCGGTCGCCGCGCCCCCCGCCCCGACCCCCGCCGTGGCCGCGTCCGCGGAGCCCGCGGTCGCGGCGACCCCTGCCGCGGGTCCCTCGGGAGCGGTACCCTCGGCCCCCGGGGGCGCGTGACCGTTCGCCTCGCCGGTTGCGGCCGGGGGCGTCGATCGCGGCGCCGGATCGTGTCGCGGGGTGCGCGGGTCGACCGCAGCCCGCGGTGCCGGTGCTGCCGCCCCACGGTGCGTCGAGGTGGCCCGATGCCACGCAGCAGTGCGCGCGGCGTGAGGCGTGCGGGTCCAAGTGACTGTTCCGGAAAGGGAACGTACTCTGGCACGGTAATCGCTTGAGGCTTTGCGAGGTCTCGGCTCCCCCGGGCTCCGGGTCCTCATCCTCCTCCTTTGGATTTCGGGCACCGATTCCGGTGCCCTTTTTTTGCGCGGCTCGGGCGGTTCGCGCCGAGGCTCCGGGCGGCCCGGCCGGTCGTCGCGGCCCGCGCCTGCCGTGCGCGGCGATCGGGGCCCGCGTTGCGCGCCAGCGAGGTACCCTCGCACGCCGACGCGCGCGCGGCATGATCGCCGTCAGGCGGGGGGACGCAGGGCATGAGGGGAATGGGCAGCACCAGCGCAGCCGGACCGACCGGCGGGGGCGCGGCCACGGTCGCGGGACAGGGACAGGGGGCAGCCGACCGCCTGCGCATGCTCGCGCCGTTCCTCTGGGAGTACCGGGGGCGGGTCGGGCGGGGGGGGGGGCGGGGGGGGGTGGGGAGGTGCGA
>JBIPNU010000041.1:0-10210 GCA_044370615.1 Burkholderiales bacterium | reverse complement strand
AGGATCAGGTTCACCGGCAGCGTGGTCATCAGCACCGACAGGCCGACCAGCGCGATCAGCGGGGCGGACAGCCAGACCTGCGCGCTCAGCGCGAAGCCTGCGAGCGCGAGGCCGGCGACGCCCATCGCGAGGTTGAGCAGCGTGTACAGGCCGCCGACATGGGGACGCGAGGCGAGCACCAGGCTGCCGGCCAGCGCCCCCAGTCCGGACAGCGCCAGCAGGCCACCGAGCAGCCGCGGGTCGCCGGCGTGGACCTGCGCGACGAAAGCCGGCATCAGCGTCTGGTAGGGCGTGATCAGCACGCTCACCAGCGCCAGCGCGATCAGCAGCGTGCGGATGGGCAGCGTCCGCCACGCATAACCGAAGCCTTCGGCCAGCCCGTCGAGCAGCGTCGCGCGCGGGGCGAGCGACTCGCGCCGCTCGACGCGGATAGCCAGGATGCTTGCCACCACCGCGACGTAGGTGAGCGCATTGAGCGCGAAGCAACCGGCCGCCCCGACCGCCACGAGCAGCGCGCCGGCAATCGCCGGTCCGGCGAGGCGCCCGGCCTGCCCCATCGTCGCCGTGAGCGAGATCGCGCTGGGCAGATCGTCGCGATCGTCGATCAGGTCGAGCAGGTAGCTCTGGCGCACCGCGAGTTCGAGCGCGATCAGCGCTCCCAGCAGCGACCCCAGCACGAACAGATGCCAGGGCTGGACCAGCCCGCTCGCGCTCAGCACGAGCAGCGCAAGCGCCTGCAGCCCCTGCAACGCCTGGGAGGCGAGCATCAGGCGATGGCGATCGGCGTGGTCGGCCCACCAGCCGGCCAGCGGCGAGAGCAGCAGCACCGGCAGGTTGGAGACGAAGGCGAGCAAGCCCAGCGAGAAGGCCGACTGCGTGAGCTCGTACATCAGCCACCCGGCCGCCACCTGCTGCACCCAGTAGCCGACCATCGACAGGCTCTGGCCGGCGAAGAAGAGCGCGTAGTTGCGGTGACGCAGCGCCCGGAACGCCTGCTTCACGTCGTGCTGGCGCAGGCCGCACGGGCGGCAGGGCCGCGCCGATGGCCGTGCGTCACTCGATGCGTACCCGGGCCGCCTTCGCCACCTTGCCCCAGCGCGCCACCTCGGCGGCGATGAAGGCCGCGAACTCGTCGCTGCTGTTGCCCACCGGCGTGCCGCCCTGCTGCGCGATGCGCTCGCGCCCCTCGGGCGAACGAATGTAGCGCGCGAGTTCGGCGTTGAGCCGCGCGACGATCTCGCGCGGTGTGGCGGCAGGCGCCACCACGCCCTGCCACGAACTGCCGTCGAAGCCGGGCACCGTGTCGCTGACCGGTGGCAGGTCCGGCATCGCCGCGTAGCGCTCGGCGGTGGACACCGCGATCGCGCGCAGCTTGCCCGAGCGCGCCGCCTCCAGCGATGGCCCGATCCCGGTGGTGAATCCCATCTCCACCAGGCCGGCGAACTGGTCGATCAGCGCCGGGCCGGCGCCCTTGTAGGGAATGTGGACCGCCTTGACCCCGGCCATCATCAGGAACATCTCCATCAGCATGTGCGGGGAGGTGCCCGGACCGGTGGACGCGTAGTTGAGTGCGCCCGGATTGCGGCGCATGAGCGCGAGCAGGTCCCGCACGTTGCGCACCGGCAGCGACGGATGGACGAGCAGGATGCTCGGCAGCTTGGCGATCAGCGTGACCGGCACGAAGTCGCGCACCGGGTCGTATTCGAGCTTCGGAAACACCGAGGGCGCGATGCTCTGCGCGACGGTGAACATCGCGATGTTGTAGCCGTCGGCCGGCGCCTTGGCGGCCACCGCCAGGCCGATGTTGCCGCCGGCACCGCCGCGGTTCTCGATCACCACCGGCACGCCCAGCTGGCGCGACAGCGCGTCGCCGGCGAGCCGACCGAAGATGTCGGTGGATCCGGCGGGCGGGAACGGCACGATCATGCGGATCGGCTTGGCTGGCCAAGCCTGCGCCTGCGCCACGCCCGGGAGGCCAGCCACGCAGAAGATGCCCGCGAAGAGGGCAACAGCCATCGAGGCAACAGGCCGGCGGACCGGGCATGCCGGGCGCGAGGGAGCATTCATGGGGTGTCCTCCGATCTGGACGAGGATGGGGCGATTCGCCGCTGCTCGTTCGTGCGCCGGTCGTGCATTCGCGCGCCCGCTTGCATCCGCCGGACAGCGGCGCGAGACTGTCCGCGAACCGTGTCGATTGTCCCGGAGATTCGCGATGAAGTCACCGCCAGAGTCCGTGCCCCCGGTCACCGAAGCACGGGCGCGCGAACCGGTGACGCTGGTCGTCTGGGACCTCCCGGTCCGGGTGTTCCACTGGGGCCTGGTGCTGCTGCTGCTGGTATCGTGGACCACCGGGCAGGACGGGGGCATCGACGAGATGACCTGGCACATGCGCGCCGGTCTGGCGATCCTCGCGCTGCTCCTCGCCCGCATCGCCTGGGGTGTCATCGGCTCGCAGAGCGCGCGTTTCGCCGCCTTCGTGCGCGGGCCACGGGCGGCCTGGGACGATGCGCGCGCGCTCCTGCGTCGTCGCGCGGTACCGCACGCCGGACACCCTCCGCTCGGCGGATGGATGGTGGTGGCGTTGCTGGTCTCGCTGCTCGTCCAGTGCGTGACCGGCCTGTTCGCGACCGACTCGGTGATGACCGAGGGACCGCTCTTCGCGTGGGTGTCGCTCGCGACAAGCGAATGGCTGACGACGATCCATCGCTGGAACGTCAACGTGCTGGTGACGCTCGCCGCCATCCACGTCGTGGCCGTGGCCTACCACCGGCTCGCGCTGGGCAGCGACCTGCTGTCGGGCATGTTCACCGGTCGCCGCCGCCTGCCCGCCGATACGCCGGCCCCGCGGCTGCGCAGTCCTGCGCTCGCGGTGGCCGCCCTCGTCGTGGCTGCCGCGCTGGTCGCCCTGCTGCTGCGCTGAGGTCTAGCCGCGGGTCGCCCTGCTGCTGCGCTGAGGTCGAGCCGCGGGTCGCCCTGCTGTTGCGCCG
Source organism: Burkholderiales bacterium (assembly GCA_044370615.1). Lineage (GTDB taxonomy): Bacteria > Pseudomonadota > Gammaproteobacteria > Burkholderiales > CAIKXV01 > CAIKXV01. The sequence goes on along the minus strand of JBIPNU010000041.1, from coordinate 7,223 downwards.
AGGGCGCAGCGGCCGAGCCGCCGCGCCCTGTTCCGCACGGCTACTTGGCGCGGAAATTTTCGTGACAACCGACGCAGGATCGGAGCACTTCGCCGATCTGCGCTCGCACGGCCTTCTCGTCCCCGCCTTTCGCGGCCGCCACCAGTTTCGCCGCCTCCGCCTGGAACCGATCGTTCGCGGTCTTGAGTCCCGCAGCGTCCTTCCACACCGCGGGCAACGCACGGGTGTTTCCGGTCTCGGTACCCGCGACGAACCCCTCGACCGTCATGCGGGACGAGGCTTCGAGGATCGCCGCGTTGCGCGCCACCAGGGCGGCGTCATACGGGCGAGCGTTCTTGACCATCTGCACGAGCGGGGTCAGGTGCCACTGCTGCACCTGCATCACGCCCTTCCGAAAGGCGATCGCCTGCTCGGCGGTCTGCGCATGCGCGATGCCGCTCGCCGCGATCAGCGCCAGCCCCGCCACCCCGGCACGCACGCCATTCCGGAAACCGCGATTTCGAGTATTCATAAGCTCTCCCGTCCCGTATTCTCGTGGGGTGAAACGCGCGCACACGCGCAACCGTCTCCGACGGAAACACATTCCGACCGCGTTGACAAGGAGCGTCCCGCGCAGTCAGGAAATGAACTTCGGAAGACATTCGCGTCAGGTGGGATTTCACAACGACATGTCTTGCGCATGACTATCCGAATCGGAAACTCGCATTCTCATCCCGCCCGATGGAACTGCAACCTGTCGGGGCGGTCATAATCGACTGAAACGTTACATCCGCCCGATGACCGGTGCGCCCCGCGCGCGTCGCGCGACGCTCTCGCGGACGATCGCATCGCCTCCGGAAACCTGTCGCCTGCCCAGGAGTTGCCTGTGTCCAGAGCCCCCGCTGCCCCCCGGACTTTCCTTGACCTGCTGACGCCCGAGGACCGGGCCGCCCTCATCGAGCGATGCGGCCGCAGGGTACTCGGCCGCCGGCAGCTGCTGTTCGTCACCGGCGAGCCGCGCGGCTCGGTCTACCTGCTGCGCAGCGGCCGGGTCAAGCTGATCCGGCGTACCGATGCCGGCGGCGAGGTCATCGTCGGACTCTGCGGTCCCGGCGACCTCGTCGGCTACAGCGGCCTGTCCGGCATGCCGCCGCGGCTGCTCACCGCCCAGGTGATCGAGGCGGGTGAGGCGCATACCGTCGACGAAGCGGAATTCCGCAGTTTCCTGGCTGCCCGGCCGGCCGTCGCGCTGGCCGTGATCGAGTCGATGCGTCGCCGCCTCGAGGGCCTGTGCGATTCGCTCTCGGACGTGATCGCCGAGGATGTACCCAGCCGGATTCTTCGCCTGCTGCGCCGCCTGGCCGTGGCACAGGGCCAGGGCCCCGACGATGGCGAACTGTCGGTCGACCTGCGGCTCACGCACCAGGAAGTCGCCAACATGATCGGGGCCCGCCGCCAGACCGTGACCACCGCGATCAACGACATGCACCGCAACGGCGAGTTGCGGCGCGACCAGCACCGGATCGTGATCGGCGCCGCCCGCTAGCTAGGTCGCGGCGGAATCACCCGCCGCAAGATCGGCGGGCGTGTCGATGTCGGCGAGCACGCCGGCATCGTCCACGTCCAGGTCGACGACGCCCCCGGCGAGGGCAGCCACGATCGAGCGCGCGCCCTCGTCTCCGCGCAGCTCGGCAAGCCGCCTGCCCAGGCACCGGTTCAGTCCCACCGGATGGCCGCGCCGACCGTGGTGACGCGGGATCGCGACCGTTGCCCCGGCCTGCAACGCGCGGGCGATGGCCCGCACCGTCGCCGGCTGGACTCGCGGCATGTCGCCCAGCATCACGATCCAGCCACCGGCTTCGGAGGTCGCACGCACGCCGGCGGCGAGACTGTGCCCCATCCCATCGACGGCTTCCGGACATTCGATCACCTGCACGCCCGCGGCAGCCGCCAGCTCGGCCATGCGCGTGCCTGGACGCACGACACAGGCAACCCGAGGCCAGGCCGTCCGCGCCCGGTCTAGCGTGACGGCACCCACTTCGCGACCGTCGGGCAGCCGGGCCGCAAGCTTGTCGGCGCCAAACCGCCGGGCGAGCCCCGCGCCAAGCACCAGGACCACCGGCACGACGGCTGCGACCCCGGGCTGCGCAGGGCTCCCCGCCTGCTCGCCATCGGCGCGCCGCCCCCCGCGGTCGCTCGCCGGAGCGCTCAAGCCCGGCTCGGCCTGGCCGTTATCGGATCGTCCCCCGCTGGACACGGTACTCCCCTGCCCTTCCCCTCTTCAACCTCGCGAGGCGGCCGCCGCTCGACAGCGCCCCCGAGGGTACGGATAGTCTAACCACCGATACCGTCGGCCGCACGCCGTCGGTCGCTCCCCTGCCTCACCGATGCCTCCCACCTCGCTCAAGTTTCTCGTGGTCGACGACTTCTCGCCGATGCGCAAGATCATCCGCAACCTGCTCAGGGATCGCGGCTACGACAACGTCGAGGAGGCCGACAACGGCGAGGCGGCGCTGGAGCGCCTGCGCGCCCGCCGCTTCGACTTCGTGATCTCCGACTGGAGCATGCCGACGATGAGCGGCATCGATCTGCTGCGGGCGATCCGTGCCGATCCGCGCCTGCGGCATCTCCCGGTGCTGCTCGTCACCGCGGAGGCCAAGCGCGAGAACATCATCGAAGCCGCGCAGGCGCGCGCCTCGGGCTATATCCTCAAGCCGTTCACCGGCGCCACGCTCGAGCAGAAACTCGACGCGATCCTGAAGGGAGGCCAGCGGATCGCCTGATCCTGCGCCCGTCGACATGTCCGACCTCTCCGCCGATCGCGAACTGATGCAGGACTTCGCCGCCGAGTGCGGCGAACTGCTCGCCGATCTCGACCTGCGACTGGTCGAGCTCGAGCGTCGTCGCGACGACAGCGCCCTGCTGGAGGCCGCCTTCCGCGGATTCCACACGATCAAGGGCAGCGCGGGCTTCCTCGGGCTCGATGCGCTGGTCGACCTCTGCGACCGCAGCGAGAGCGTGCTCGACCGCGTGCGCCGCGGCGCGCTCGCGCTCGACGCCGGCGTGATGGACGTGATGCTCGAGGCCACCGCCGCGGTGCGCGCGATGCTCGACGCGATCCGGGGCGGCGCCTCCACGCTCGACGCGCCCGACGACCTGCTCGCGCGCCTGGCCTCGGTGCTGCTGCGCGCGCGATCGGCCCCGGATACCCGCGGGACCCAGGCGGATCTCGAAGCCCTGTTCGACGCCTTCGTCGCAGGTGTCCCCGAGGACGAGCCCCCACCCGCGGAGACCGCGCATCCGCCCTGGGGACGGCGCGCCTCCGATCAGCCCGGTGGCGCGGTGCGCCGCTCCGGCCGCCGCGAGGTGGATCCGGAACTCGCGCGCGAGAACACCCTGCGAGTGGACACGCATCGACTCGAGGAGCTGCTCGAACTCACCCGCCAGATCGCGCATGCCCAGCGCAGCCTCGCGCGGCTTCGCGCCGATCCCGGGTCCGCGGCGCACGCCGTCCCGCACGCTGGCTTCGACGAGGCGCTGGCGCGGCTGGACACGCTGGTCGGAGACCTGCAGGCCGCGGTGATGCGTACCCGTCAGCAGCCGGCGGCGCGGCTGTTCCAGCGCTACCCGCGGCTGGTGCGCGATCTGGGCCGCCAGCTCGGCCGCGAGGTCGCGCTGGAGCTGGTCGGAGAGCGGACGGAACTGGACCAGGCCGTGATCGAGGAGCTCAACGCGCCGCTGATGCACCTGGTACGCAACGCGATCGACCACGGCATCGAGTCGCCCGCCGAGCGCGAGGCCGCGGGCAAGCCGCGTCGCGGCCTGCTCAGGCTGGAGGCCTGTGCCGGCGGCAACGAGGTGGTCATCGAGATCGTCGACGACGGGCGCGGCATGGACCCTGCCCGGTTGCGCGAGACGGCGGTGGCGCGCGGCCTCGTCACGGCCGAGCAGGCCGAGGCGCTCGATGACGATGCGGCGCTGCGCCTCGCGCTGCTGCCCGGTCTGTCGACCCGCGAGCAGGTGTCCAGCATCTCCGGTCGCGGCGTGGGCATGGATGTCGTCCGGCGCAACATCGAGCGCCTGAACGGTCGTCTCGACCTGTGCTCCGCGCCGGGCGGCGGCACCCGGATCGCGATCACGGTGCCGCGCGCCCTGCCGATGCTGCCGGTGCAGGTCGTGAATGCGGGGGGGCTCGCGATCGCCATCGCGTTGTCCGACGTGCGCGAGATCGTCCCGATCCCCGGACGCGCCCGCAAGGCGGACGCCAACCTTGCGCGGATCACCGTGGCCGGCGAGTCGCTGCAGGTGGTGAACCTCGCCCGGCTGCTAGACGCCGAGCCCGCCCGTGGCGGGGCGCGCTATGGCGTCGTCGTGGGCCTTGCCGGCGGGACGTGGGTGCTGGCGGTCGATCGGCTCGGCGCCCGCGAGAACATCGTGCTGCAGCCGCCACGGCCACCCGCGCGTGCCGGGGTCGCCGGCCAGGCGCTGGCGGCCGACGGATCGACGCTACTGGTGCTCGAGCCCGACACGCTGCCGCTGCCTGCCCCCCGCTGAGCCCCGAATCCCTGCGCCGCGCGCGACAGGGCATGCGTCCGCCGGCCCTGCGCGCCGAACGCGGCTTCGCGTCGACCGCATCGACGCGACCTCCGGCACCACCGGCACCCTGCCCGGCCGACCCGGCCGCTGGCGGCATGCGAGAGGGTGCGTGGTAGACTTCCGGTCCGCCATCTGTCCGCGCCGCTACCCGCGCAGCGCGCACTCCCCGGATCCCTGCCGCTGCCCGATGTCCGGTTACGCCACGCTCCCCCAGGACTCGCTGCGCAGCGTGCTGCGGTTCCGGGAGGTCTGGCTGATCTCGGTGGGTCACGCGCTGACCCACTGGTACACGGCCACGTTCTATCTGCTGCTGCCGCTGATCGGCAGCGAGCTCGGGCTTTCGTACGTGCAGATCGGCTTCATCATGACCGTGCAGCACATGGTCGGAGCCGCGTCCAACCTGCCCGCGGGATTGCTGGTCGACCGCTACAGCCGCAAGGGCCTGATGATGGCCGCCTCGCTGTTCTGGGTCGGCTTTCCCTATCTCCTGATGGGATTCTCGACCTCGTACTGGGTGCTGCTCGCCTGCGTGACGCTGGTGTCGGTCGGCAACAACATCTGGCACCCGACCGCGATCTCGACGCTGGCCGACCGGCATCCGGCCAGTCGCGGGCTCACCCTTTCGATCCACGGCATGGGCGGCAACGTGGGCGAAGCGCTGGCCCCGCTGGTGGTGGGTGCGATGCTCGCTGCCTTCACCTGGCGGGAGGTGGTCACGATCAACGTCGTGCCGGGCATCTTTGCCTCCCTGATGATCCTCGCGCTGCTCGGCGCGCTGCCGGCGCCGGGCACACCCGCGGCGCGGGCGACCGGCGGCGCAGGCGAGGGCAATGGTCCGCGCTCGTGGACCGATCAGTGGGCCGGGATGGTCGCGCTGATGCGCAACCGCGCGATGGTCCTGGTGTGCACCAGCGCGGCCTTCCGCACGATGACGCAGGCGGCGCTGCTGACCTTCCTGCCGCTCTACCTCACCCGCGATCTGGGCTACTCCATGGTGGCCACAGGCGCCTGCCTGTTCGCGCTGCAGGCGGCGGGCTTCGCCGCCTCGCCGATCGCCGGCTGGATGTCCGATCGGATGGGGCGGGCGCGGATCGTCTCCGGTTCCATGCTGGCGAGCGCGCTGGTGATCGCGCTGATGCTGGCCGTCCCCGGCACCGCGCTGTTCGTGCTCTGCATCGCCCTGCTCGGCTTCTTCCTCTACGCGGTGCGCGCGGTGCTGCAGGCGTGGATGCTGGACACCACCCCATCACGCGATGCGGGCGCGGCGGTCGGCATCATGTTCAGCACGCAGGCGATCGGCGCCGGCGTCGCCCCCTTGCTCGCAGGCTGGGTGGCCGATACCTGGGGCCTGTTCTCGGTCTTCCACTTCCTCGCCGGCACCATCGTGCTGGCGAATCTCTTCGTGTTCCTGATGCCGCGCGAGATGTTCGCCCGGCCGCCAGCCCGTTCCTGACGGACTGGCACGGGAGCGCGGTCGACAACCCCGCGGACCCCGGTCCGAAGGAGAACGCATGAGCACGCAGGTCAGCATCACCGGGCAGGAGCACTGGACGAACAAGGGCGAAGTCCGGCTGTTCCTCTGGGAGAAGAAAGCGGTGCCGGGCACGCCCCATCGCGGCACCATCCTCTGGGTGCACGGCTCCTCGATGGCCTCCACGCCGACCTTCGACCTGGTCGTCCCCGGGCGACCCGACTCCTCGGTGATGGACTGGTTCGCGCAGCGCGGATTCGACAACTGGTGCGTGGACATGGAGGGCTACGGGCGCTCGGACAAGTCGCGCGACATCTACTTCGACATCGCGAACGGAGCGGATGACCTGAAGGCCGCGACCGACTACATCATGGCCTTGCGCGCGACGCAGCGCTTCCATGTCTACGGAATCTCCTCCGGCGCGCTGCGCGCAGCGCTGTTCGCCCAGCGCAACCCGGAGCGGGTCGCGCGGCTGGCGCTGGACGCGTTCGTGTGGACCGGCGAGGGTGCGCCCACGCTGGTCGAACGCAAGAAGAAGCTGCCCGACTTCATCGCGCGCAAGAAGCGGCCGATCGACCGCGCATTCGTCTACTCGATCTTCAACCGCGACCATCCCGGCTGCGCCGAGGATCGCGTGATCGAGGCCTTCGCCGATGCCATCCTCGCGCTCGACCACGAGATGCCGACCGGCACCTACGTGGACATGTGCTCGAAGCTGCCGGTGGTCGACCCGCAGAAGATCGCGGCCCCGACGCTGCTCATGCGCGGGGAGTTCGACGGCATCGCTGCCTTCGACGACCTCGTCGAGTTCTTCAAGCGCCTGCCGAACCCGGACAAGCAGTTCTCGGTGATGGCCGGGATCTCGCACGCGAGCTTCCAGCAGAAGAACTACCTGATGGTCTACCACATCCTGCACGCGTTCCTCACCCAGCCCGATCCCGAGTATCGCGGCTGAAGCGAGTCCCCCCACGGGCGTTGTCCGGCACCCTCGGGTGCGCAGCGTGGGGCGCGAAGCGGTCGGCCTGGCAGCCCCGGAGGGGTCGATCGTGCGCGCGGGCCGCGTGCGGTTGCATGCAGCCTGCGGCGCAGTCCGGGCAGCGGGCGATTGGCGCGCAAACTGCCGCTCATGCCGGGCGGCGGGCGGGCCGTGGTGCCCACCACGCGGCGGGCGGGCGGC
>JBIPNU010000518.1:0-2691 GCA_044370615.1 Burkholderiales bacterium | reverse complement strand
GTCCGTTCGAGACCGACCGCATGCGCAGCAACCTCGAGCACATGGCGCGGGCGAAGGGCATCCCGCTCGAGCAGGCGCGCGAGGCGCGCCAGCGCGACAACCCCTCGGGCCGGCTGGGTGACCCGGCCGAGTTCGGCGATGCCTGCGCGTTCCTGTGCAGCGCGCAGATGGGCTTCGTGACCGGGCAGAACTTCCTGATGGACGGCGGCGCCTACCCGGGTACGTACTGACCGCCGCCGCATGCACGCGGCGCCCCCGGGCGCCGCGTTCGCGGCGGTTCGTCGCGCCGCCCCGGGGCTCGCACGGCGTACAATCGAATGGTTTCGCTCGGCTCGGCCTGCCTGGAGCGAGTGGAAGCCGTCGCCTCGAGCGGCTGCATCCGATCGCCGCGTGCACCGTGCCTCTGCCCGCGCCCCACGATCACCCCCGCCGGCCGACGGGCTTCGACTGACCCGTTTCCCGGTGCAGTGCGCACGCGCGGTACCGGCCACCCCTCGAGGATCGCATCATGCTCAAGCTCAAGGACCCCTCGCTGCTGCGCCAGCAGTGCTACCTGAACGGAGAGTGGGTCGATGCCCGCTCCGGTGAAACCCTCACCGTTCGCAACCCGGCCGACGGCTCGGTGATCGGCACCGTGCCGAAGATGGGTGCCGAGGAGACGCGCGAGGCGATCGCCGCCGCCGATGCGGCCTGGCCTGCGTGGCGCGCGAAGCTCGCGAAGGAGCGCTCGGCAGTCCTTCGCCGCTGGTTCGACCTGATGATCGAGAACATCGACGACCTCGCGGTGCTGATGACCTCCGAGCAGGGCAAGCCGCTGGCCGAGTCGCGCACCGAGGTGATCTACGGCGCCTCGTTCATCGAGTGGTTCGCCGAGGAGGCCAAGCGCGCCTACGGCGACACCATCCCCCAGCACCAGGCGGACAAGCGCATCGTCACCATCAAGCAGCCGATCGGCGTGTGCGCGGCGATCACCCCGTGGAACTTCCCCAACGCGATGATCACCCGCAAGGCGGGTCCGGCCTTCGCGGCAGGTTGCCCGATGGTGCTCAAGCCCGCCAGCCAGACGCCGTTCTCGGCGCTGGCGCTGGCCGTGCTCGCCGAGCGCGCCGGCATCCCGAAGGGCGTGTACAGCGTGATCACCGGCTCGGCCGGCGCGATCGGCGGCGAGATGTGCGCGAACCCGACGGTTCGCAAGCTCACCTTCACCGGCTCGACCGAGATCGGCCGCGTGCTGATGGAGCAGTGCGCCCCGACGATCAAGAAGCTCTCGCTCGAACTCGGCGGCAACGCACCCTTCATCGTGTTCGATGACGCGGATCTCGATGCGGCGGCCGAGGGCGCGCTCGCGTCGAAGTACCGCAACACCGGCCAGACCTGCGTGTGCGCGAACCGCATCCTGGTGCAGGAGGGCGTCTACGACGCCTTCGCGCAGAAGCTGCGCGAGAAGGTGGAGAAGCTCAAGGTCGGCAACGGACTCGGTGATGTCACCCAGGGGCCGCTGATCGACCAGGCGGGCCTCGAGAAGGTCGAGGAGCATGTCGCCGATGCGCTGGCCAAGGGCGCGAAGCTGCTCACCGGTGGCCGACGCCACGCGCTGGGCGGCACGTTCTACGAGCCGACCATCCTCACCGATGTCACCACCGACATGAAGGTCACCACCGAGGAGACCTTCGGCCCGGTCGCGCCGCTGTTCAAGTTCCGGACCGAGGAGGAGGCGATCCGCCTCGCCAACGCCACCGAGTTCGGGCTGGCCGCGTACTTCTACAGCCGCGACGTGGGCCGCTGTTTCCGGGTCGGCGAGGCGCTGGAGTCGGGCATGGTCGGCATCAACGCCGGCATCATCTCCAACGAGATCGCGCCCTTCGGCGGCGTGAAGCAGTCCGGCCTGGGCCGCGAGGGCTCGAAGTACGGCCTGGACGAGTTCATGGAGATCAAGTACCTGCTGTTCGGCGGCGTCTGAACGCGCGCGTCCGATGCCGCCCCGCTGGGGCGGCATCCCCGAAGGCAAGCGGTACCCCCGGGGCGACGTTCCCGGGGGGGCGCCAGCCTCGGTGGCGGCGTGCCCGACGGGCGGCCGCGCCTTCGGGGACTGCGCTCCCGGAGGTCGGACCGTCCTCATCGGCGGCGTACCCGACGGGCGGCCGCGTCTTCAGTGGCGGCACCGCGTCAAGCCGGGCTTGCCCGGGGGCGGTGTCTCTCGGGGGAGGGCGTGCCCCGCCCTGGCGGCGCAGCCGCGCGAGCCGGCAACGGCGCGGCCGGTGGTGTTGCGTCGTGTGCTGCCGCGCGATACGCCGCGCGCCCGCGAGCTGCAGGGAACGCCCGATCGGGGCTTCCGTACCCGAAGGGCGCGGTGTCGCCGGACAGGGCGGCTGGACGGTCGGGGCTGTCGCCACCCGGCTGCAGGGCGAGGTGCCGTCGCCCCGGGGCCGAGCGGCGAGCGACCCCTTGCCTCGCCCGCGCGCTGGCCGTACTCAGTTCGCGCGAGCCCCGATCTCCCGGATCAGTCGGTCGTAGCGGGCATATTCCGACTTCATCATCGCGAGGAAACTCGCCTGCGTCGACTCGGGCGTCGGGTCGGCGCCCTGGCGACCGAAGCGGGTGCGAGTCTCCTGCGACTTCAGGATTTCGTTGAGATCGGCATAGATGCGCGCGGCCAGCGGTCGCGGCAGCGCCGTCGGACCGATGATGCCG
>JBIPNU010000519.1:0-2691 GCA_044370615.1 Burkholderiales bacterium | reverse complement strand
CAGCGCTGGGTCTGGTCGCCGGTGCAACGCCCGTCCGCGCGCAAGCGAGCGTGGAGTGGCGTACGCCCGCCGTGGTCGCGCCGCGCGTGTCGTACCAGACCTTCCACAGCCCGGCGGCCGGCACGCGGGTGAGCTATCACCTCTACACGCCAGCGGCCTATGCGCAGGCGGATGGGCGCCGCTATCCGGTCGTGTACTGGCTGCACGGCTCCGGCGGCGGTGGGGCGGGCATCGAGCCGCTGTCGCGACGGGTGGATGCGGCGATCGCGGCGGGGCGGGTGCCGCCGATGCTGGTGGTGTTCGTCAACGGCCTGCGCATGGGGATGTATGTCGACTGGAAGAACGGCACGGTCCCGATGGAGACCGTGATCGTCCGCGACCTGATCGCGCACATCGATGCGACGCATCGCACGATCGTCACCCGCCAGGGGCGGCTGCTCGACGGCTTCAGCATGGGTGGCTATGGCGCGGCACGCCTGGGCTTCAAGTACCCGGAGCTGTTCGCCTCGGTGTCGATCATGGGCGCGGGCCCGATGCAGGAGACGCTCACCCGCACCCCGCGCGCCAGCGGCCAGCGGGCCGAGGACCTGCTGGACGTGGTCTATGGCGGCGACCAGGCGAACTTCAGGGCCGTCAGCCCGCGCCGGCACGCCGCCGAGAACGCGGCACGCATCGCGCGCGAGTCCCGCGTGCGGGTGGTCATCGGCGATCGCGACGAGACCTACGAGAACAACCGCGCGTTCCACGAGCACCTCGGGGCGCTCGGCATCCCGCACGAGTGGATCGTGCTGCCCGGCGTCGGCCACAACCCGATGGCCGTGCTGCAGGCGCTGGGCGATCGGCACTGGGCGTTCTATCGCGCGGCGTTCGGCTGACCGCGACAGGCCACGGGTGTCGTGCGACCGGACCTCGCCCGCCGGCGCGCGATGAGGTGCCGGTGGTCTTCCGCATCGCGTTTCCGGGTCGCCAGCCGAGGCACGGGGTGAGGGCCGGGGCGCGCGATCGACCGGGGAGACGAGGATTCAGTAGTGATACTGAAGTTGCGCGATCAGCGGTACGCCATTTTCCACCCGGTAGACCATCCGGTGTTCTTCGGTGATGTGACATACCCCGGGAGGTTCGGACCACGAATGCCTGGAATCGGCCCGGCAGTCTGCGGAGGCGCGGTTACGACCCCTCGCCGACCCGCCCCTGCGGTTCGCCGGGCGTAGTGATACCGGGCTTGCTCGCGGGGGTTTGCCCGATCAGCGGTTCTGCCGGTGATCGGACCCTCCCGAACGCGACTGGCGTGAATGCGCCAGATCCCCGACGGATCGATCGGTCCGTCGGGTGGTCGGATGATGCCGATACCGCGGCGGCAGCTGGCGAATGCCGGGAGGTGAGCGGCCTCTTGCCGGGGAGGAGGGGAGGCGCGGCGCGGGCTATGCCCGTGCCCGTCAAACCCCCTGCGACCCGCGATGCGCCCAGGCGGTGGTGTGGCGCTCGATGTAGCTGAAGAGCTCGTACATCAGCATCGCCATCACGCCCACCACGACCAGGCCCGCGAAGGCCAGGCCCATCTGCATCGCCGAGCCGGCGGAGATCAGCAGGTAGCCGATGCCCTCGTTGGCGGCGGTCATCTCCGACACCGTGGTGCCGACGAAGGCGAGCGTGATCGCCACCTTCAGCGAGCCGAAGAAATACGGCATCGAGCGCGGCAGGCCGACCTTGATCAGCACGTCCCAGCGCTTCGCGCCCAGCACCCGCAGTACGTCTTCGAGCTCGGGCTCGAGCGTGGCCAGGCCGGTGGCGATGTTGACCATGATCGGGAAGAACGAGATCAGGAACGCGGTCAGGATGGCCGGGCCGATGCCGATGCCGAACCACACCACCAGCACCGGCACCAGCGCCGCCTTGGGCAGCGCGTTGAAGGCGGTCATCAGCGGGTAGATCGCGTTGTAGGCCAGTCGCGAGGAGCCGATCAGGAAGCCCAGCATCACGCCCACCACGATGGCGATGCCGAAGCCCGCCATCGTCACCCAGTAGGTGCGCCAGGCGTGGCCGGCGATCACGCCGCGGAACTCGATCAGCTGCGTCCAGATCCGCGCCGGGCTGGGGAAGATGAATTCCGAGACGCTGAAGATCGAGCAGATGGCCTGCCACACCACCAGCACGGCGAACAGCAGCAGCCAGGGCGACCATTTCTCCAGCGTCGTCGTCTTCATTTCGCTGCTCCGAGGCCCTGGTTGCGGAAGGCCCCGATATGGCCTCGCAGCTCGTGCACGATATCGGTGAATTCCTTCGAGTAGGTGAGTTCCAGGTCGCGCGGCCGCGGCAGGTCGATACCCAGCTTCACGACGATACGACCTGGCCCCTTGCTCATCACGTAGACCGTGTCGGCGAGGAAGGTGGACTCGCGCAGGTCATGGGTGACCAGGATCACGTTGAAGCGCTGCTCGGCCCACAGGTCGCGCAGGATGCACCAGAGGTCTTCGCGGGTGAACGCATCGAGCGCGCCGAAGGGCTCGTCGAGCAGCAGCATCTTGGGTTCGTGGATCAGCGCCCGGCAGATACTCGCGCGCTGCTGCATGCCTCCGGAGAGCTGCCAGGGGTACTTGTCCTCGTAGCCCCCCAGGCCGACTTTCTGCAGCAGCGAGCGGGCCCGCTCGGCGAACTCCGCGCGCCGGTCCTTGAACTGGCTGCGGTAGGGTT
>JBIPNU010000517.1:0-2695 GCA_044370615.1 Burkholderiales bacterium | reverse complement strand
CGCGCGGCTAGAATGCGCTGCAGCGCCCGCCGGACCCGATTCTCCTGAAAGGTCCGGCACCGTTCGTCTCGTTCCCGGTTTCCCCGCCCCCCCCTTCCTCCTTGCCGCCTTCCGCGTCCCGCGCGCGCCCGATCGAGCGGCCCCGCCCCCATCGATGACTGCCGACACCGAATCGATCATCCGGCACGCACGCGAGGACGCGGCGCGCGCGCTTGACGAGGACGTGGGGACCGGTGACCTCACCGCCGCGCTGATTCCGGCCTCGGCCACGCTGCGCGCGCGGGTGATCGCGCGCGAGCCGGCCGTGCTCGCCGGGCGACCCTGGTTCGACGCGGTATTCGCAGCGGTGGATGCCGGCACCCGGATCGAGTGGCGGGTCGGCGAAGGCGAGCGGGTGGACGCCGGGCAGGTGCTGTGTCGCATCGAAGGGCCAGCGCGTGCGCTGCTCACGGCCGAGCGCAGCGCGCTCAATTTCCTGCAACTGCTCTCCGGGGTCGCCACGCGCACCCGCCAGTTCGTCGACGCCGCGGCGGGGCACCGCGCGCGCATCCTCGACACCCGCAAGACCCTGCCCGGGCTGCGATGCGCGCAGAAGTACGCGGTGCTCGCCGGCGGCGGTGCCAATCACCGGATGGGCCTGTACGACATGGTGCTCATCAAGGAGAACCACATCGCGGCGGCCGGTAGCCTGCGCGCGGCGGTGCTGGCCGCCCGCGAGCGCTTTCCCGGCGTGCCCGCGCAGGTCGAGGTCGAGACCGAGTCGCAACTGGCCGAGGCGCTGGAGGCAGGCGCCCGGCTGATCCTGCTCGACAACTTCACCATCGAGCGCATGGCCGCGGCCGTGCGCTTCACCGCGGGGCGCGCCGAACTCGAGGCATCGGGCGGCATCACGCTCGACACCGTCGCTGCCATCGCCGCCACCGGGGTGGACCGGATCTCGGTCGGCACGCTCACGAAGGACGTGCGCGCGCTCGACCTGTCCATGCGATTCGAGGACGCGCCTGCCGCTGGCTGAGACCCCGACCGCCACCCTGCCGCCATCGGTGCGGTCAGGCCGCCCGCACGGTCCGGCGGCCGGGTTCCCCGCTACCCTTCACCGAACCACCGCCCAGTCCCGCATCCCTGCCGAAACCCGTCTGGAGTCCGCGATGAACCCCCTGTCCCGCTTCCCGGCCTGCCCCCCGCGCCGCCGCCTTCTTGCGGTCGGCGCACTCGTCGCCACGACCACCGTTCTGTCGCCCGGCTCCGCGTCGGCCCAGGCCGACGCATCCTGGCCGAGCAAGCCGGTTCGCCTGATCGTGACCTTCTCGCCCGGCGGCGGCGCCGACCTCACCGGCCGCATCCTCGGCGCCCGCCTGAGCGAGGTCTGGAAGCAGCCGGTGCTGATCCAGAACCGTCCCGGCGGCGGTGGATCGATCGGGGCGGAACTGGCGGCGCGGTCGACTCCCGACGGCAATACGCTGCTGGTGGTCGCCTCCACGCACACCGTGGGCGCTGCGCTGCTGCAGAAGCTCACCTTTGACCTCGTGAAGGACTTCCGGCCGGTGGCCCTCGCCACATCCGCGCCGATCGTGCTGGTGGTCGCTCCGAGGCTGAAGGCGGCCACGCTGCCGGAGTTCACCGCGCTGCTGCGCGCGCAGCCCGACAAGTTCAACTACGCGAGCTGCGGCATGGCCAGTTCGCACCACTTCACGATGGAGAGCTTCAAGTTCGAGACCCGCACGGTGGCCTCGCACATCCCGCAAAGCTGCGCGGGCGCGGTAGCCAACGTTCTCGGCGGCCAGCTCGACATCGCCGCGGTCACGCTCGCCACGGCGCTGCCGCACATCCAGACCGGCAAGCTGCGCGCCATCGCGCTGGCGAGCACCACCCGCTCGGTGCTCGCCCCGGACATCCCGGCCTTCCGCGAGACCGGTGTGCCCGAACTCAAGACCTTCGCCTACGAGAACTACTACGGCTTCCTCGCGCCGGCCGGCACCCCGCCTTCGATCGTCGCGAAGATCGAGTCCGACGTTCGCCAGGTGCTGCGCGAACCGGAAATGGAAAAGCGACTGGCGGCCTCCGGCCTCGACGCGTTCTTCCGATCCGGCGCCGACACGCTGAAGCTGCTGCGTGCGGACATCGAACGCGCGAGCCGCATCGCATCGGTGGCGGGCATCAAGCCGGAATGAGCCGTCGCGCCCGCTGGCCATGAAAGCCCCGGCCTTCCGCTACCATGCGCCACGCAGCCTGGGCGAGGCGCTCGAACTGGCCGCCACGCTGCCGGGCGCACGGCTGCTGGCCGGCGGCCAGTCGCTGCTGCCGATGCTCAACTTCCGCCTGCTCGCCCCCGAGCACCTGATCGACCTCGGGCGCGTCCCCGGGCTCGCCGGGATCGAGGAGCGCGGCGGCGAGGTTCGCATCGGGGCGATGACCCGGCAGCGCGAGATCGAGTTCTCGCCGGTGGTCGCGCAGCAGCTGCCCCTGCTCGCCGAGGCCATCCGCTGGGTCGGACACCGCCAGACCCGCAACCGCGGCACCCTCGGCGGCAGCCTCTGCCATCTCGACCCGGCGGCGGAGCAGCCGACCGTGGCGATGGCGATGGACGCGCGGCTCGAGATCGCCCGCGCGACCGGCACGCGCACGGTGCCGATGCGGGCCTTCGCGCAGGACCTGATGACGCCGGCGCTCGTGGACGGCGAGATCCTCACCGCCG
>JBIPNU010000516.1:0-2698 GCA_044370615.1 Burkholderiales bacterium | reverse complement strand
CTCGGACAACCTCACATGGGTCTGGACGAGCGCCTCGTGGTCGAGCAGCTGCTCCAGTGTCGGGGTACACATGAACTGGAACATCTTCTTCGTGAGCCCCAGCGCCCAGGTCGGTCCCGCCGCGAGGTCGGCTGCGAGCGCGTGCGCCTCGCCGAGCAACTCGCCGTCCGGCACGCATTTCATCGCGATGCCCAGGTCGACCAGCTCGCGGCCGCCCACCTTGCGGCCGGTATAGGCGAGTTCCTTGGCCTTCGCGATGCCGAGGTACTGCATCAGGAAGAAGATGGAGCCTCCATCCGGGACGACGCCCACGCGCCGGAACGACAGCGCCATCGTGGTGCTCTCCGCCGCGAGAATCAGGTCGCAGGCCAGCATCAGGCTGCTTCCGATCCCGTAGACCGGGCCATGCACGGCCGCGATGACCGGCTTCTCGATCGCCGCGAACGCCTGGAACACGCGGTGGCGCGAGCGCGAGCGGGCCCGCGAGCCCAGAAGATCGGAGCTCGCCATGTTCGAGATATCCCCGCCCGAGCAGAAGCCGCGCCCGGCACCGGTGAGGACGATGGCGCGCACGGTGGGGTCTGCCCCCAGCGAATGGGCGTGGTCGTGGAGCAGCTGGTACATCTCGTCGGACAGTGCGTTGATCTTGTCCGGGCGGTCGAGGGTGAGGGTGGCGATGCCTTCGGCGATAGCGAGACGGACGGTCATGGTCGGCGGGGCGGTTGCGAATACGGGTTCAGGGCGTCGTTCGACGGAGGAAGCGAATGCAGGGATCCGTCCAGGCCCGGGGACGTGACAGGCCGATACTGGCGGCATGAGCCGGTGCCGGGCATTCGATACTGCGCCGGAGGGGCACGATGCGAGTGCGGGAATCGTGCGGCGCGCCAAGGTCCGGGCGGCACCGCAGGGTCGGCGCGCGCGGGCTCAACGCGGCAGCCCCAGCACCGTGGTGGCGAGGATGTTGCGCTGGATCTCGTTCGATCCGCCGTAGATGGTACCGGGCCGCGAGCTGTAGAAGGGCGCCAGCACGTTCACCGACGAGCCCTCGAGCGCTACTTCGCCTGCCAGCGCGGCATGATCCTCGGCGGCCAGCAGCGCGAGTTCGGAGATGCGCTGCATCAGCTCCGTGCCCCAGATCTTGAGCAGCGAGACGTCGGCGCCCAGCGGCTCGCCGCGCCTGACCTGATCGACGAATTCCTCGTACGCCGCGGAGAGGTCCTCGAGGTCCATCCGCAGTTCGGTGTAGCGGTCGAGGAACGCCGGGTCGCCGAACAGCCCGCGGGCCCGTGCGACCTGCTCCAGCCTCGCGAAGGCCTGTTGCGGGCGCCTGGGGCTCCCGATTCCCAGCCTTTCGAATCCGAGCAGCGACTTGGCGATGCCCCACCCCTCGTCGATGCGTCCGACCAGATTCCCGCGGGGGATCTCGACCGAATCGAAGAACACCTGGCAGAACTCCTCGTCCCCGGCGATGTTGCGGATCGGTCGGACGGTGATTCCCGGCGCGCTCATGTCCACCAGCAGGAAACTGATGCCCTGCTGCTTGCGCGCACCACGGGAGGTTCGTGCCAGCAGATACATGTGCGTGGCGTCCATCGCCAGCGTCGTCCAGATCTTGCTGCCGTCGACCACGAACCGGTCGCCCTGCAGCCGCGCCGAGGTCTGCAGGCTCGCGAGGTCCGATCCGGCGTTGGGTTCGGAATAGCCCTGGCACCAGATCGCCTCGCCCGACAGCGTCTTCGGCAGATATTCGCTGCGCTGTGCCTCGGTTCCGTAGCGCAGGAGGATGGGGCCGACCTGCGTGATGCCCTGGTCGGGCATGCGCCCGCAGCCGTGCCGCTCGAGTTCCTCCAGCATCACGATCTGGCGGATGGGTGACAGTCCCATGCCCCCGTGTTCGCGGGGCCATCCCGGCGCGATCCACCCGCGCCGGTAGAGCCGCGACCACCACTCACGCGACTGGGCCCAGCGCAGTCGTCCGGCGGGGTAGCGCACTTCGTCCGGGCAGTTCGCCTCGATCCAGCCGCGCAGCTGCGAGCGGAACGCCTCGAGCGGCAAGGATTCCCAGTCGAGTCGATCGTCGGGCTGCGCGGTCAGCGATGGGGTCATGGTCGGAGGGGAGATGTCATCGATGTACGGGCGCGAGCCAATCACCTGGCGCCGCGGATCGATCGGCGGCGCGCATCAGTCGTCCATGGCGGGAGCGAGGCGGGCGTAGCGGCGGCGGTGCTCCAGTTCGGAGCCCAGCCAGGCGCACAGCACCAGCGCGCGTCGCACATGCATGCCGACCTCGCAGTCGTCGGTGAAACCGATCGCCCCGTGCAGCTGGATCGCCTCGCGGGTGATCTGTCGCGCGCTGCGCGCGGCGCGCGCCTTCACGCGGCTCGCCCCCCGGGTGCGGAGCTCCGCCGAGGGGTCGTGCCGCAACGCGTCGAGCAACTGGCGCATCACGCTCTCTCCGATGCGCTGGTGGATGTAGAGGTCGACCGCGCGATGCTGCAAGGCCTGGAACGCCCCGATCGGACGATCGAACTGGGTCCGGGTACGCAGGTAGTCCAGCGTGAGATCGAGCGCCCGCTGCGACAGGCCGAGCAGTTCGGCGGCGCTGCCGATGAGCGCGGTGTCGATCGCAGCCCAAGCGGCTGCGAGTGCCGGCTCTCCGCTCGCCAGCAGGTGGTCCGAGGGAAGCACGAGCTCGGCG
>JBIPNU010000515.1:0-2703 GCA_044370615.1 Burkholderiales bacterium | reverse complement strand
CGCTTCCGCGAGAAGACGCCGGACTGGGCGGCCTTCGAGGACGCGAAGATCGAGGGCTGGAAGCGCGCCCAGCACCGGTTCATCGGCGCCGGCGGTTCGGGCAAGCACGATGACCCATCGGTGATCCCCGCCCGCAACTTCACCCTGTCGATCATGTACGTGGAGCCGGGCCAGGGCAACGCCGCGCACACGCACGAGGTCGAGGAAGTGTTCTTCGTGCTCGACGGGTTCCTCGACGTGTTCGTCGAGGACGAGAGCGGCCGGCGCATCACCACGCGCCTGGGCAAGTGGGAATGCGCCGCCTGTCCGCCCGGGGTGATCCACGGCTACGACAACAACAGCCTCGCGCCGGTCTACTTCCAGGTCATGCTCGGTCGCGCTCGCCCGGAGACGATGGGCTACGCCGACGACCGGCTGTACGAGCGTCGCGACGCGCACCTCAAGGCCTGAGGTGCCGCGCCGGCGCGTGCCCGGGCCGCCGAGCCGCCGGCAACCGGGTCGCCGGTGGGGGCGACGCGCGCTGGCGGGCTGCGCCCGCGACTCGTCCGGCGGGGGGGCGCCGGCCGGGTCGGCCGGTCCTGCATGAGCAGACGACCGGGTGCGAGGCTGGTCGGCGGGCGCGGATGGACACCCACGCAGCACGCGTGCCCCCGCACGCCTTCACCGTCGTGCGCGAGCCGGCGCCGCGGCGGCGGGCGAACCGCTCAGGCGGCGGGCAGGCCCCAGTCGGGGTGTTGCCGAAGGTAGGGCAGCAGGCCACCGGCGGCCACCAGCGCCAGCACCGCCGGCGGCAGCCGCGGGACCTCGGCCCGGAAGGCACGGGCGGCCACCTCGATGCGGCCGGCGGCGACGTCGACCTCGATCAGGTCGCCGGCCTCGATGCGGGAGACGTCGCACTCGGCGATCGGCAGGCCGTTGTTGATCGCGTTGCGATAGAACTGCCGCCCGAAGGAGCGGGCGACCACCGCCGCCACGCCCATCGCCCGCAGCACGTGCACGGCCTGCTCGCGCGACGAGTTGATGCCGAAGTCCTTGCCGGCGACGATGACATCGCCGGGGCGCACGCTCGCGGCCAGGCCCGGGGCGAGCTGTTCGAAGGCGTGCCGCGCGAGCCACTCGACCGGCTTGCCGATGTTGTACTTCGCCGAGCAGTGCAGGTCGGTGTTCACGTCATCGCCCAGGCGATGGACGGTGCCGCGGATCACGGACAGCGGGATATTCATGGCGCAGGGGCTCCGGCGGGCGGTTCAGGCAGCGGCGCGGATATCGGCTGCGATCTCGCGCGGATCGGTGACCCGGCCGGTCAGCGCCGAGGCGGCGACCGTGGCCGAGGAGGCGATCAGGATGTCGGAATCGGGGTTGCCCAGCCGCCCCTTGAAATTGCGGTTCGCGCTGGAGATCACCCGTTCCCGGTCGGCGGCCATCAGCTTGTGGGTGATGCCCACGCAGGTGCCGCAGCCGGCCGGATCGACCGAGGCGCCGGCCTCGGTCAGCGCCTCGATCAGGCCTTCGCGCATCGCCGCGAGGTAGATGGCGCGCGAGGCCGGGGTGATCACCAGCCGCACGCCGCGCGCGATGCGCCGGCCGCGCAGGATGCTCGCGGCCTGGCGGATGTCGTCGAGGCGCCCGTTGGTGCAGGTGCCGATCAGGGCGACCTGCACCGGCTCGCCGGCCAGTGCGGTGACGTCGACCACATCGCCGATGTCGTGGTTGTGCGCGACCTTGGGCGCGAGTGTCGAGGCATCGAGCGTGAAGCGCTCGACATAGCGGGCATCGGCATCCGCGCTCACCGGGCGCGGCGCGCGCGCGCCGTGGGCGGCGAGCCACGCCACCGTCTTCTCGTCGCACTCGAGGATCGCTGCCTCCGCGCCCAGCTCGGCCGCGTGGTTGGCGAGCGTCATGCGATCGTCGATCGCCATCGCCGCGACCGCGCTGCCGGCGTATTCGATCACGCGGAAGTTGGCGCCCTCGGCCCCGAGCCGACCGAGCATCGCGAGCGTGACGTCCTTGGCCCACACGCCGGGGACGAGCCGTCCGGGCATGTCGACGCGGATGGTCTCGGGCACGCGGAACCAGGTGCGCCCGGTGGCGAGGATGGCCGCCACGTCCGAGCCTTCGTGGCCGGTACCGTAGGCGTTGAACGCACCATAAGTGGTGGAGTGGGTGTCGGTGCCCACGACCAGGTCGCCGGCGGTGAGGTGTCCGTTCTCCGGCAGCACCTGGTGGCAGATGCCGTCGCCCACGTCGTAGAGCACTGCGCCGGTGCGCTCGCAGAAGGCCCGCATCGCCGCATGGACGTTGGCGGCCTCGCGGGTGGGCGGCGGCGAGAAGTGGTCGAGCACGAAGGCGGTGTGGCGGGCATGGGGCAATGCGTCCAGGCCGAGCGAATCGATGGCCTTCAGCGCGTTGGCCGCGCGTGCGTCGTGCACCATCGCGAAGTCGACGCTCGCGACGACCACGTCGCCGGCGGTGACGGGGGCACCGCCCGAGTGGGCGCCCAGGATTTTCTCTGCGATGGTGTAGCCCACGGTGCGGTATCCGGTCCGGTTGCCAAGCATGCCGGCGATTATGCCCGATGCCCGCCGTCCGACGCGCGGCGCCCGGCACCGGGTGGGCGCGTCGGGTGCGCGGGTCCGGGGGCGGTCGCGGGCGGATGCCTCGCGGGGGCAGACGGCGGCGCGCTCCGTTCCGAGCACGTGGACG
>JBIPNU010000514.1:0-2711 GCA_044370615.1 Burkholderiales bacterium | reverse complement strand
CCGGGTGGGTGGCCGTGGGCATCGCGCTCGCGCTCTGGGAGGCGCTGTGCCGCGGGCTGTCCATCTCGGCCCTGTACCTGCCTCCGCCGAGCCAGGTGGCCGTCGCGCTGGTCGACCTTTTCGTCCACAAGCAGGCGCTGGCCGACCTCGCGATCACGCTCTACCGGATCTTCGCGGGCTTCGCGATCGGGCTGTTGGCCGGCGTTGCCCTGGGCATCGCGATGGGCGTCTCGCGTCGCTTCGAGGCCGTGGCCGACGTCTTCATCGCAGCCCTGTATCCGCTTCCCAAGATCACGCTGATTCCGCTGCTCATCATCTGGCTGGGCACCGGCGGCCCTTTCATGCTGACCATCAGCGCGCTGGGTGCCCTGTTCCCGGTGATCATCAACACCCTGCTGGGCGTGCGCCAGTGCGATCCGGGGCTGCTGATGGCCGCTCGCGACCTCGGCGCCTCGGAGCGGCAGATCGTCCGCCACGTGCTGCTGCCCTCCGCCGTGCCCTCGGTGTTCGCGGGCGCCCGGCTGGGGCTGGGCGTGTCGATCATCCTGGTGGTGGCCGCCGAGATGGTCGTGGGCAAGCTGGGACTGGGCGCGCGTCTCTACCTGGCCGGGCAGGTGCTGGAAACCGAAACCGTGTTTGCCGTGCTCGTGCTGCTCGCCCTGCTGGGGATCCTGGTGACCCGCGCGCTCGATGCGCTGGACGCGCTCTCGGGCAAGTGGCGCACCTGACCGGCGCAGCCCCGACGACACGCAGTCCGCCGGGGCTGCGTCGCCCGGCCAGCGTGGCACGGCAGGCGAGCCGGACGATGCCGCGGGCGGACTTCGCGCAAGCCGCGCGCCGCGTCAGCCGCGCCCCGCCCTGGCCGCCTCCTGGGCGAGATAGAGCCAGGTGTCGACCACCGTGTCCGGGTTGAGCGACAGGCTGCCGATCCCCTCCTCCATCAGCCAGCGCGCGAGATCGGGATGGTCGGAAGGACCCTGCCCGCAGATCCCGACGTACTTGCCCTGCCGCCGGCAGGCCTGGATCGCCATCGAGAGCATCTTCTTGACCGCAGGGTCGCGCTCGTCGAAGGACTCGGCGATCGACCCGCCGGAGTCGCGGTCGATCGCAAGCGTCAGCTGGGTCATGTCGTTCGAGCCGATCGAGAACCCGTCGAAGTACTCGAGGAACTCGTCGGCGAGCAACGCATTCGAGGGGATCTCGCACATCATGATCAGCCGCAGTCCGTTCTCGCCGCGGCGAAGGCCATTCTGCGCGAGCAGTTCAACCACCTTGCGCGCCTCCTCGAGCGTGCGCACGAACGGCACCATGATCTCGACGTTGGTGAGCCCCATCTCGTCGCGAACGCGGCGAAGCGCCAGGCACTCGAGCTCGAAGCAGTCGCGGAACGCCGCGGCCACGTAGCGCGACGCGCCGCGGAACCCGAGCATCGGGTTCTCCTCGTGCGGCTCGTAATTGAGGCCACCGAGCAGGCTGGAATACTCGTTCGACTTGAAATCGGACAGGCGCACGATCACCGGCTTCGGGAAGAAGGCCGCGCCCAGCGTGCCGACGCCTTCGGCCAGCTTGTCGATGTAGAAGTCGCGCGGGCTCGCATAACCGGCGGCGCGGTCCTCGACCTGCCGCCGCAGGTCGGACGGCAGGTTCGGGTAGTCGAGGCAGGCCTTGGGGTGCACGCCGATCATGCGCGCGACGATGAACTCCAGTCGCGCGAGGCCCACCCCGTCGTTGGGCAGGCGCTGGAACTCGAAGGCGAGTTCCGGGTTGCCGACGTTCATGCTGATCTTGACCGGCGGGTGGGGCATGCGATCGAGCGGCACGTCGTTGATCGCGGTCTCGAGGATGCCGCGGTACACGTTGCCGGTATCGCCCTCGGAACAGGAGACGGTCACCAGTTCGCCATCGTGCAGCACCCGGGTGGCATCGCCGCAGCCGACCACGGCCGGGATGCCGAGTTCGCGGGCGATGATCGCGGCGTGGCAGGTACGTCCGCCACGATTGGTGACGATCGCCGAGGCACGCTTCATCACCGGCTCCCAGTCGGGGTCGGTCATGTCGGTCACCAGCACGTCGCCGGGCTGGACCTTGTGCATCTGCGCGGCGGAGCCGATCAGCCGGACCGGCCCGCTGCCGACCTTCTGCCCGATCGCCCTCCCGGAGGTGAGCAGCTCGGACTTCTGCTTGAGCCGGTAGCGACGCAGCGTCTCGACCTCGGCGTTGGCCTTCACCGTCTCCGGTCGCGCCTGCAGGATGTAGATGTGGCCGTCCTCGCCGTCGCGCGCCCACTCGATGTCCATCGGGCGCCCGTAGTGCGCCTCGATCTTCATCGCGTCGCGCGCGAGCTGCTCGACCTCGGCGTCGCCGATCGAGAAACGCCGACGATCGCCTTCGCGCACATCGACCGTACGCACCGAGCGCCCCGCCTCGCGCTCCTCGGTGAACACCATCTTGATGGCCTTGGTCCCCAGTGAGCGGCGGATGATCGCGCGCCGCCCGGCCGCAAGCGCCGGCTTGTAGACGTAGAATTCGTCGGGGTTCACCGCTCCCTGCACCACCGCCTCGCCCAGGCCCCAGGACGCGGTGATGAACACGACCTTGTCGAACCCGGACTCGGTATCGAGGGTGAACATCACGCCGGAGGCGCCGGTGTCGCTGCGCACCATGCGCTGCACCCCGGCCGACAGCGCGACATCGTCGTGCGAGTAGCCCTT
>JBIPNU010000345.1:0-3792 GCA_044370615.1 Burkholderiales bacterium | reverse complement strand
GTGCTCGCCTTCGCTGTGGCCGGGTCCGCGGCGCTGGGCGCGCTCGGGCTCGTGGCCGGGTTGCACGCCGACAAGGTGGACCAGCTCGCCGCGGTACAGCACTTCGTGGTGGTGCCGCTCACCTTTCTCGCCGGCGTCTTCTACTCGGTGCATTCTCTGCCGCCGTTCTGGCAGGCCGCCTCCCACCTGAACCCGGTCTTCTACATGGTGGACGGCTTCCGCTGGGGCTTCTTCGGCGCCTCCGACGTACATCCGGCGCTGTGCGCGGCGGTGGTGGCCGCCAGCGGACTGCTGCTGGGCGCCGTGGCGATGCTGCTGGTGCGTGCCGGCTACAAGCTTCGGCACTAGCGAGTCCTGCCCGCCCCTCACCCGCCCGCATTCCCCGCGTTCGTCGCCCCGGAGCCCCGTCATGGACCAGCTGATCATCGAAGGTGGTCACCGCCTCGCCGGCGAGGTGGTGGTGTCCGGTGCGAAGAACGCCGCGCTGCCCGTGATGTGCGCGGCGCTGCTCACCGATCGCCCACTGGAGGTGAGCAATCTCCCCCGCCTGCGCGACGTCGATACCACTGCGCGCCTGCTGGCCGGCATGGGTGCCCGGGTCGAGCGGCGCGAGGGTGGAGTGGCGGTGATCGACTGCGCGGGCGTCGATCGGCTGGAGGCCCCCTACGAGCTGGTGCGCACGATGCGCGCGTCGATCCTCGTGCTGGGCCCGATGCTCGCGCGCTTCGGACGCGCGAGGGTATCCCTGCCCGGGGGCTGCGCGATCGGCCAGCGCCCGGTGAACCTGCACATCAAGGGCCTGCAGGCGATGGGCGCGGAGATCTCGATCGAGCACGGGTACATTGAGGCGCGTGCGCCGCGGCTGCGCGGGGCGCGGATCTTCATGGATCTGGTCTCGGTGACCGGCACCGAGAACCTGATGATGGCCGCCTGCCTCGCCGAGGGCAGGACCGTCATCGAGAACGCCGCGCGCGAGCCCGAGGTGGCCGAACTCGCGCACTGCCTGAACGCGATGGGCGCGCGCATCGGCGGGGCGGGCGAGAGCGAGATCGTGGTCGAGGGCGTCGAGCGGCTCGATGGCGCGCAGTGGCGGATCATGCCCGACCGGATCGAGGCCGGCACCTTCCTCGCCGCGGTTGCGGCGACGGGCGGCGAGGTGCTGCTGCGCGAGGTCGAACCCGCGCACATGGCGGCGGTGCTCGACAAGCTGCGCGAGGCAGGCGCGCGGATCGACGTCGGCGCGGGCACGGTGGCGCTGGCCATGGACGGTCGCGCGCAGTCGGTGAGCGTGCGTACCGCGCCCTATCCGGGCTTTGCCACCGACATGCAGGCGCAGTTGATGGCGCTCGACTGCACCGCGGAGGGCACGGCGACCCTGGTCGAGACGATCTTCGAGAACCGCTTCATGCACGCGCTCGAGCTGCAGCGCATGGGGGCGCGGATCGAGATCGACGGCAACGCGGCGGTCGTGCGCGGCGTGCCGCGACTGGACGGCGCGGCGGTGATGGCGACCGACCTGCGCGCCTCGGCAAGCCTGGTGATCGCCGGGCTCGCGGCGCGCGGGGAGACGGTGATCGACCGCATCTACCACCTCGATCGCGGATACGAGGCGATCGAGCGCAAGCTCTCCGCGCTGGGCGCCCGGATCCGGCGTGCGGCCTGAGGTGGGATCGACGCGCCGCGCCTCGCGGCCGGCAAGCGGATGGCCCCCCCGCGGCGCGCAGTGTCCACGAACCGTGCGGGAAGGGGCCGCCACCGCGGGCCCGGGCACCGGTTGCGGCCACCATCGCGTGTCGCCGATGCCGGATTCGAACGCCCGTCGCCCGTCGTCGGGCGCACGGGCTTCGCGGTAGACTCGCGGTCCGCCGCGGGTGGACCCCCGGGCGTCGCGCGGCTCCTCGTTCCGGCGCGGCGCGCGGTGCCGCGCCTCCCGGCCGCCCCCCCTTCTCCCGACCCCGCTCCCTCCTCGCCGTGGCCGACTCCACGCCTCCCGTCACGATCGCCCTGTCCAAGGGACGGATCTACGACGACACGCTGCCGTTGCTCGCGCAGGCGGGCCTGCGGCCGGCGATCGATCCCGACCGCTCGCGGCGGCTGATCATCCCGACCAACCGGCCGGAGGTGCAACTGCTGCTCGTGCGCGCGACCGACGTGCCGACGTACGTGCAGTTCGGCGGTGCCGACCTCGGCGTCTCCGGCAAGGACGTGCTCGACGAGCACGGCGGCGACGGCCTGTACCAGCCGGTCGACCTGGGCATCGCGCGCTGTCGCATGGTGGTGGCGGCGCGGGCCGACTTCGACTACGCGGCGGCGGTCGCGCAGCGCAGGCGACTGCGCGCGGCGACCAAGTTCGAGCGCACCGCGCGCGAGCACTTCGCGCGCAAGGGCCTGCACGTGGACCTGATCAAGCTCTACGGCTCGATGGAACTCGCGCCGCTCACCGGGCTGGCCGACGTGATCGTCGACCTCGTCGATACCGGCAACACGTTGCGCGCGAACAATCTGGTCGCGGTCGAGGACATCGCGCCGGTCAGCGCGCGGCTGGTGGTCAACCCGGCCTCGCTGCGCACCCGCGGCGCCACCCTGCGCCCGCTGATCGAGGCGCTGGGCACGGCGGCGGCGGCCGGAGGCGGCCGTGGCTAGCCGCGCGCCGATGCGCGTGCTCGACAGCCGGGCCGACGGCTTCGCGCGCACCCTCGCGCGCCTGACCGCGTTCGACGCCGCACAGGATGCGAAGGTCGACGCCGCCGCGGCCGCGATCGTCGAGGCGGTACGCGCCCGCGGGGATGCCGCGCTGCTCGAATACACCCGCCGGTTCGATCGTCTCCCGGTGCGTCGCGCCGCCGAGCTGGAGCTGTCGCGGCGCTCGCTCGGGGCGGCCTGGCGGTCGCTGGGCGCGGCCGAGCGCGACGCGCTGCAGACTGCCCACACCCGCATCCGCGACTATCACGAACGCCAGGCGGGCGGCTCGTGGTCGTTCCGGGACGAACTGGGCTGCGTCCTGGGCCAGCGCGTGCAGCCGCTGGACCGCGCCGGGCTCTACGTGCCCGGCGGACGCGCGGCCTATCCGTCCTCCCTGCTCATGAACGCGGTGCCGGCGAAGGTGGCCGGGGTGGGCGAACTCGTGATGGTGGTCCCGACGCCCGGGGGCGAACGCAACGCGCTGGTACTCGCCGCCGCGTGGCTCGCCGGCGTGGACCGGGTGTTCACGATCGGCGGGGCGCAGGCGGTCGCGGCGCTCGCCTACGGCACGCGTACCGTGCCAGCGGTGGACAAGATCACCGGTCCGGGCAACGCCTGGGTGGCGGCGGCCAAGCGCCGGGTGTTCGGCGTGGTCGGCATCGACATGGTCGCCGGCCCCTCCGAGATCCTGGTGATCGCCGACGACTCGGCCGACCCCGACTGGATCGCGATGGACCTGTTCTCGCAGGCCGAGCACGACGAGATCGCGCAGTCGATCCTGCTCACCCCGAGCGACCGGTTGCTGGCGGCCGTGCAGGCCTCGATCGATCGCCTGCTGCCCGGCATGGCGCGGCGCGAGACGATCGCCGCCTCGCTGTCGCGGCGCGGTGCGCTGGTCAGGGTGCGCAGCCTGGCCGAGGCCTGCGACATCGCCAATGGCATCGCACCCGAGCACCTCGAACTCGCGGTGCGCAGGCCGCGCGAACTCGCCGCCCGCATCCGCCATGCCGGCGCGATCTTCCTCGGCCACCACACCTCGGAGACGCTCGGCGACTACTGTGCAGGTTCCAACCACGTGCTGCCGACGGGACGGACCGCGCGCTTCTCCTC
>JBIPNU010000040.1:0-10300 GCA_044370615.1 Burkholderiales bacterium | reverse complement strand
CGCGCGTCTCGAAACCGCCTTTCACACGCCCCCGCCTCGCGGGCCCGCGCTTCCCGAGCCCGCGCTCCCCGAAGCCGCGCGTCTCGAAACCGCCTTTCGCACGCCCGCGCTTCCCGGGCCCGTGCTCCCGGGCCCGTGCTTCCGGGGCCCACGCCCCCGGAGCCGCGCTTGTCGAGCCCGCGTAGACCTTCCCGCGCCAGCCCCCGCTCCTCCCCCGCGAGGACCGCGCGAGGACCACGCGCAGATCGCGCCACGCCCCGGGCCCGGCAACCGCCGAAGGCGGTCGGCGGCCAGGCGTGGCCGGTTCGTCAGGAACCCACCGGTCGCTTCGACCTCGGCCCGGGACATCCTGCAACCGACATTTGTTGGCTGACGGACGTATCAGAAACGCAACGGCTTCCACGATCCCGGTCTGGCCGCATGCACTGTGTCTCGTTCCTGCCGCACCGGATGTTGTTCGCACGCAACGCACCAGGACAAAGCATGGTCGTCGTCTCATGCACCAGGTCGGTGCGCGGCGGAGATCGTCCAATCGCGTCGGGTCTGGAAAGCCCTGAATCATCGGTGTTTCCCGGTTTGGCACAGGTCATGCTTGGGAACCGGGGCGTATCTGCGTACCGCCTCGACCTCATCTGCCAGGAGATCCCACGATGAAACGCCTCCAGAAATCCCTGCTGGCCGCCTCCGTCGCCGCCGCCCTCGCCGCGCCGGCCGCCGTGATGGCCCAGGGCGCCGCGCCCTCGTCGCCGCACACCTTCACCGGGAACGTCGGTCTGTTCAGCCAGTACATCTTCCGCGGCCTGACCCAGACCGATGGCAAGCCCGCCCTGCAGGGCGGCTTCGACTACGCGCACGCCAGCGGCTTCTACGCCGGCGTCTGGGCCTCGAACGTGTCCTGGCTGACCGACGCCTCGTTCACGGGCGGAAGCTACTCGCTGGAAGTCGATACCTACCTCGGCTTCAAGATGCCGGTGGGCGACGTGACCTTCGATGTCGGCTTCCTGCGCTACAACTATCCCGGCCGCACGCCGACCGCGGGCCTGCCGGCCGGCGTCGTCAAGCCCGAGACCAACGAGATCTACCTCGGCGCGAGCTGGAAGTTCCTGTCCGCGAAGTATTCCTACAGCCTGGGCGACACCTTCGGCGTGGCGGGCTCCAAGGGCAGCGACTACCTGGACCTGACCGCCACCCTGCCGCTGGGTGATTCGGGCTTCAACCTGGTCGCCCATTACGGCAAGCAGCGCTTCAAGGGCACGAACGCCGCGCTGTGGCCGGCGGCGTCCGGCTGCACCAACGCCTGCTACGACTACACCGACTACCGCCTGGGCGTGGCCAAGGAACTGTTCGGGCTCAACTTCAGCCTGATGTACACCCGCACCAACGCCGACGGCACGGCGCGCGACGGTAGCGTCATCTGGAACAACAACTTCCGCCGCAACATCGGCGACTCGACCTGGACCATCGGCGTCCAGAAGACGTTCTAACCATGAGGCCTGCGGGGCCGGCGGCGCCGGCTCCGCTCCACATCCGGTCCGGGGGCACACCACATGAAATTCGTCACCGCCATCATCAAGCCGTTCAAGCTCGACGAAGTGCGCGAAGCGCTGTCGGCGATCGGCGTGCAGGGCATCACCGTCACCGAGGTGAAGGGGTTCGGTCGGCAGAAGGGCCACACCGAGCTCTACCGGGGCGCGGAGTACGTCGTCGACTTCCTGCCGAAGGTGAAGATCGAGGTCGCGATCACCAGCGAGATGCTCGACCAGGTGATCGAGGCCATCGAGAAGTCGGCCAGCACCGGCAAGATCGGCGACGGCAAGATTTTCGTCTACGACCTCGAGCAGGTCGTGCGCATCCGCACCGGCGAGACCGGCGCGGACGCACTCTAAACGCACCGACAGGAAGGGAGATCGCATGAAGAAGCTGCTCCTCACACTGCTGGCAGCCGCCTCCTTCGCCTTCGGCGCGGGCGTGCAGGCCCAGCCGGCGCCGACGGCGCCCGAGCCCGCCAAGGCCGAGGCCAAGGCGGAAGAAGCCAAGGCCGCGCCTGCCGCGGCGGCGGCACCCGCTGCACCCGAGGCTCCCAAGCCGCCGAACATCAACAAGGGCGACACCGCGTTCATGTATGTCGCGATCGTGCTGGTGATCTTCATGACGATCCCCGGCCTCGCGCTCTTCTACGGCGGCCTGGTCCGGCAGAAGAACATGCTCTCGGTGCTGATGCAGGTCTTCGTCGCCTTCTCGCTGATCGCGATCCTGTGGGTGGTCTACGGCTACTCGCTGGCGTTCACCGGCGGCGGCGCGTTCATCGGCGGCCTGGACAAGATGTTCCTCGCGGGCGTGACCGATGCCTCCGCGGCGGCCACCTTCAGCAAGGACACCTACATCCCCGAGTACCTGTTCGTCGCCTTCCAGCTCACCTTCGCGGCAATCACCTGCTCGCTGATCGTCGGCGCCTTCGCCGAGCGGATGAAGTTCTCGGCGGTGCTGCTGTTCCTGGTGATCTGGTTCACGTTCGCCTATCTGCCGATGGCGCACATGGTCTGGTACTGGGACGGCCCCGACGCGATCACCGACCAGGCCTCGGCCGATGCGGTCACCGCCGCGGCCGGCTGGCTCTGGGCCAAGGGCGCGCTCGACTTCGCCGGCGGCACGGTGGTGCACATCAACGCCGGCGTAGCCGGACTGGTGGCGGCCTACGTCGTGGGCAAGCGGGTGGGTTACGGCCGCGAGCCGATGCCCCCGCACAGCCTGGTGCTGACGATGGTCGGCGCGTCGATGCTGTGGGTGGGCTGGTTCGGCTTCAACGCCGGCTCCAACCTCGAAGCCAACGGCGTGGCCGGCCTCGCGTTCATCAACACGATCATCGCCACCGCCGCCGCGGTGCTGGCCTGGACCTTCGCCGAGTGGATCGGCAAGGGCAAGCCCAGCATGCTGGGTGCGGCTTCGGGCGCGGTGGCCGGGCTGGTGGCCATCACCCCGGCGTGCGGCTTCGTCGGCCCGATGGGTGCGATCGTGATCGGCTTCGTCTCCGGCCTGCTGTGCCTGTGGGGCGTGACCGGGCTCAAGCGCATGCTCGGTGCCGATGACGCGCTCGACGTGTTCGGCGTGCACGGAGTCGGCGGCATCGTGGGCGCTCTGCTCACCGGCGTGTTCGCCTCGCCGTCGCTCGGCGGCGCGGGCATCTGCGACTACATCAAGAACGAGTGCGCGCAGCCGCTCGCCTCCGGCATCGGCGGCCAGGTCTGGGTCCAGTTCCAGGGCGTGCTGGTGGCGATCGTGCTCTCGGCAGTCGTGGCCTTCGTGGCGCTGAAGATCGTGGACATGATCGTCGGCCTGCGCGTGCCCGAGGACGAGGAGCGCGAGGGGCTGGACGTGTCCAGCCACGGCGAGAAGGCCTACAACTGATCGCCGGACGTTTCCCCGGAAACGGAAAGGGCACCCCGCGGGGTGCCCTTTTTCATGGCGACCTCGGCGAGGACCCGAGGGCTCACTCGCCCTTGATGCCAGCCTCGCGCACGAGTTGTCCCCAGCGAGCGATCTCGGCGACGATCTGCTTGCCGAAGGCGGCAGACGTCATGGGCGTGGGTACAGCGCCCTCGCCCGCCAGCCGCTTCTGCACGTCCGCCGAGTTCAGCACCTCGTTCATCTCGCGGTTGAGCCGACCGACGACCGCCGCGGGGATGCCGGCCGGCGCGACGATACCCCACCAGTTGGTCGCCTCGTAGCCCGGCAGCCCCGCCTCGTTGATCGACGGCACGTCAGGCAGCGTCGGGTTGCGCTTGAGGCTGCCCACGCCCAGCGGCTTGAGTCGCCCCGACCGGATGTGGCCCTGCATCTGGATCAGCGAACCGATCGTCACCTGCGACTGCCCGGCGATCACGTCGGTCATCGCCGGACCACCACCCTTGAACGGCACGTGGGTCATCTGCACCTTGGCCATCCGCTGGAACAGTTCGCCGGAAAGGTGCTGGAACGACCCCACGCCCGCCGAAGCGAGGTTGAGCTTGCCCGGGTTCGCCCGCGCATAGGCGATCAGCTCCTTCACCGAGTTGACCGGCAGCTGCGGGTTGACCACCAGCACGTTGGGTCCGCTGCCGATCGCACCGACCGGCGCGAACGCCTTGATCGGGTCGTAGGACAGCTTGTAGAGCGCGGTGTTGAACGCGAAGGCGACCGACACGACGAGCAGCGTGTAGCCGTCGCCGCTCGCGCGCGCGACGATCTCGGTCCCGACCACCCCGCCGGCGCCGCCGCGGTTGTCGATCACCACCGCCTGGCCGAGCCTCTCCTGCAACTGCATGCCCATCATGCGGCCGACGATGTCGTTGCTGCCGCCGGGGGCGAACGGGATCACCAGCCGGATCGACTTCACCGGATACTCGGAGGCGAACGCGGGCGGGACAACCAGCGCCAGCGCGACAGCGCCCGCCAGTGCCTGCCCGGCCCGCGGGCGGCGGCAGGCGCCCGCGGGCAGGCGGGTCGGGAAGCCGGCCATCCGCCGGCCGGATCGTGGGTACGTCATCGGGACCTCCGTCTGGATACTCGGGGCGCGTCGCGGCCCGCTTCCGGACGGGCTCTCGTGGACATGCAGCCGGAGTCTACTCGTCCCTGACGGCACCGTGACCCAGCCTGCGGCGCAGGGGTAGCAGACCGGTCGCCTCCCATCCGAGCCGGCGGTAGAACGCCAGCGCC
The DNA here is from genome assembly GCA_044370615.1 of Burkholderiales bacterium. Taxonomy (GTDB): domain Bacteria; phylum Pseudomonadota; class Gammaproteobacteria; order Burkholderiales; family CAIKXV01; genus CAIKXV01. Next base: position 5,608 of record JBIPNU010000040.1, on the reverse strand, counting down.
GCGTGGTTGCCACCGTCGGCGAGCAGCTGGGCCCGGGTCGCGCCGGCCGACGTCGCCCACGCCAGGACATCGTCGATCAGCGCGCGCCCGATGCCTTGACCGCGCCGGTCGGGCAGCACGTAGACGTCCTCGACCCATGCCGAAAGCCCGCCCTCGCTGGTCGACACGACCAGCTGGGCGAGCGCGAGTCCTACCGGGCCGTCCGGGCCTCGGGCGACCGCGACCCGCGCGCGGTCCGGCCCCGCTTCGATCAGCCGCCGCAGTCCGCGGGCCTGCGCGGCCTGGTCTGGCTGGAAGTCCGGCTCCAGTCGGAACAGCGCCTCGACCAGTACCGCCAGCGCCGGCACATCGTCCAGCCGAGCCGCTTCGATTCGGGGTACCCACATCCCTGCTCTCCCTGTATTCATAGTCCTGTAACCGAAGCATGCGCTCACTTTATACGATCGGATCGCGCTGCGCGGTGAACCGCACCCGGAGCGGATCGACATCGGGCGGGGCATTCTCCCCCGGCGCGAGGCCGTCGCGGCGCAGTGGACCGGCCACGCCGAGCGCCGGCGCCGCAGGCGCCGCGCCGGCGTGTCGCGGTCGTTGGGCTACACTGCGGCCCGAACCTCGGGGTCCAGCGGCCCCCGCCTGATGCAGGAACCGCACGCATGCTCACGACCGTCCCGAATCTGCAGACCGCGCTGACCGGTCCGGTGCCAGACCTCGAGCAGCGCATCCTCGACGCGCAGCCGGCGATCGAGCACTGGTTCCGGACCCAGTGGCAGGAGCATGCCAGCCCCTTCTACGCGTCCGTCGACCTGCGCAACAGCGGGTTCAAGATCGCCCCGGTCGACACCAACCTGTTCCCGGGCGGATTCAACAACCTGAATCCGGAGTTCACGCCGCTGTGCGTGCAGGCGGTCCAGTCGGCGATCGACAAGATCTGCCCGGAGGCGCGCGGCCTGCTCCTGATCCCGGAGAGCCACACCCGCAACCCCTACTACCTGCGCAACGTCGCCGCCCTGTCGACACTGCTGCGCCAGGCCGGGCTCACCGTACGCATCGGCACCCTGATCCCGGACATCCAGTCGCCCACCCCGATCGCGCTCGACGACGGTCGCGAACTGCTGCTCGAGCCCCTGGTGCGCAGCGGCAACCGGCTCGGGGTCCAAGGCTTCGACCCCTGCATGGTGCTGCTCAACAACGACCTGTCCGGCGGCGTGCCGGACCTCCTGCGCGGCCTGGAGCAGGCGGTGCTGCCCCCGGTCGAGGCCGGCTGGACCACGCGACGCAAGTCGCGCCACTTCGCGCACTACGACATCGTCGCGCGCGAGTTCGCGTCGACGCTGGGCATCGAATCCTGGCGGATCAACCCGCTGTTCGAACACTGCGGGAAGATCAACTTCCGCCAGCGACAGGGCGAGGAATGCCTGGAAGGCTACGTGTCCGAGATGCTCGCCGACATCGGCGCGCGTTACCGCGAGCACGGGATCGACGCGAAGCCCTTCGTGATCGTCAAGGCCGATGCGGGCACCTACGGCATGGGCATCATGACCGTGCGCGATGCCGCGGAGGTGCGCCAGCTCAACCGCGACCAGCGCAAGAAGATGGCCGTGGTGAAGGAGGGGCTGGAGGTGCAGGAGGTCATCGTCCAGGAAGGGGTCTACACCCACGAGCGCGTGGACGGCGCCAACGCCGAGCCGGTGGTCTACATGATGGACCGCTACGTGGTCGGCGGCTTCTACCGCGTGCACCAGGCCCGTGGCGATGACCAGAACCTCAACGCGCCGGGCATGAACTTCGTGCCGCTCGCCTTCTCCTCGGCCTGCTCCACCCCGGACCCGGGCGCGCGCGCCGACGCCGCGCCCAACCGCTTCTACGCCTACGGGGTCATCGCCCGTCTCGCGCTGCTGGCCGCCGCCCGCGAGATCGAGGAACTCACCGCCGCGACGGCGTCCCCGGCCTCCGACTGACCGCGGCGGCGCAAGGGCTGAAAAAACCCCCGCCCGCGGCTACCATGCGTCCATGAACCTGCTGGTGATCGCCGACCCGCTGGCGAGCTTCAAGGTCTGGAAGGACTCCACCTACGCGATCATGCGGGTGGCGGCCCGGCGTGGCCACCGCCTGTTCGCGCTGGAGGCGCGCGAACTCATGATCCGCGACACGCGGGTGATCGGGGCGGCCGCCGAGATCCGCCTGCTCGACCACGAGGTGGAGGGGGCCTGGTTCGAGGCCGGTCCGGCCGTGGCGAGCGCGCTGACCGAGTTCGACCTGGTCCTGATGCGCAAGGACCCGCCCTTCGACAACGAGTTCCTCTACGCGACGCACCTGCTGGAGCTCGCCGAGCGCCAGGGCGCGCGCGTGGTCAACCGGCCGCGCGCGCTGCGCGACTTCAACGAGAAGCTCGCGGTGGCGCGCTTCCCGCACCTCGCGCCGCCCACGCTGGTCACCTCGCTCGAGGCACCGCTGCGCGAGTTCCTCGCCGAGCACCAGGACGTGATCTTCAAGCCGCTGGACGGCATGGGCGGCAGCAGCGTGTTCCGCGTGCGCGAGGACGACCCGAACGTCGGCGTGATCATCGAGACCATCACCCTGCATGGCGCGCGCACGATCATGGCGCAGCGCTACCTGCCCGAGATCCGCGAGGGCGACAAGCGGGTGCTGCTGATCGACGGCGAACCTGCACCCTACGCGCTCGCGCGTATTCCTCGTCCTGGCGAGACCCGGGGCAACCTCGCCGCGGGCGGCCGCGGCGAGGCGCGGGCGCTCACCGCGCGCGAGCGCGAGATCGCCGCCGAGGTCGGCCCCGTGGTCAGGCGCCTGGGACTCACCCTCGTGGGGCTGGATGTCATCGGCCCCTGCCTCACCGAGATCAACGTCACCAGTCCCACCGGCATGCGCGAGATCGCCGCCCAGACCCCCTGCGACCCGGCGGTGCTGATGGTCGACGCGCTCGAGCGCATCGCGGCTGCGCCCGCGGCCGGGGAGCACGCGACATGATCGGCGTGCTGATCGTCGCGCACGGCACGCTGGGCGAGAGCCTGATCCACTGCGCGAGCCACGTGCTCGGACGCCGGCCGATGCGGGTGCGGCAACTGGGCATCACGATCCACGATGACCCCGATACCCTGCTGCCCCAGGCGCAGGACCTGATCGCGCACCTGGACGACGGCAGCGGGGTTCTGGTGCTCACCGACATCTACGGAGCGACGCCAGCCAACCTGGTCTCGCGGCTGCTGGTGCCCGGCCGGATCGAGGCGCTGGCCGGGGTGAACCTGCCGATGCTGATCCGGGCCCTCACCTACCGCGAGCGCAGCCTGGCCGAGGTGCTCGAGAAGGCGGCGAGCGGCGGACGCGACGGCGTGATGCAGGTGCCGGCCCCGGGCCAGGCACAAGGAGGGGCGGACCATGCCGCAGCGTGAGGTGCAGATCGTCAACAAGCTCGGGCTCCACGCGCGGGCCTCGGCCAAGCTCACCCAGCTCGCGGGCAGCTATCCCTGCGAAGTGTGGCTGTCGCGCGGCAGCCGGCGCGTGAACGCCAAGAGCATCATGGGGGTGATGATGCTGGCCGCCGCGCGCGGGGCCACCATCGGCATCGAGACCGACGGCGAGTCGGACGTGCAGGCGCTGGAGGCGCTGGTCGCGCTGGTCGCCGACCGCTTCGGCGAGGGCGAGTGAGCGAGTCCGGCGAGGGACTCGCGCTCAAGGCGGCCACGCCCGAGGAGGCAGCCGCGCGCTCGCTGCGCATGAGCTTCACCCTGCACGGCATCGGCGCGGCCGACGGCATCGCGATCGGTCCCGCCCATCTGGTCTCCTACGAAACGCTGGAGGTCGCGCAGTACCTCGTGCCCGCGGGCGAAGTCGACAACGAGCGGCGGCGCTTCCTCGCCGCCCTTGCGACGGTACGCGAGGAACTGGCCGGGCTGCGGCGCAGCATCCCTCCCCATGCGCCCTCCGAGTTCGGTGCCTTCATCGACGTGCACCAGCTGATCCTCGCCGACGCGACGCTCTCGCTCGCGCCGCTGGAGCTCATCGCCGCGCGCCAGTGCAACGCCGAGTGGGCGCTCAAGCTGCAGCTCGACCACCTGCTCGAGCAGTTCGACGCGATCGACGATCCCTACCTGCGAGAGCGCAAGGGCGACGTGCTGCAGGTGGTCGAACGGGTGATGAAGGCGCTGCTCGGCCGACCGGGCTACGTGCCGCCGATGCTGCCGGGCGCGCTGCGCCCGATCCTGGTCGCCCACGATCTCTCGCCGGCCGACATGCTGCAGTTCCGCCAGCATCCGCTCGCCGGATTCCTCACCGACCTGGGCAGTTCGACCTCGCACACCGCGATCGTCGCGCGCAGCCTGAGCATCCCGGCCATCGTCGCGCTGCACCGCGCGCGCACACTGATCCGCGAGAACGACCAGCTGATCATCGACGGCGGACTGGGCGTGGTGATCGTCAATCCCGATCCCGCCGTGCTGGCCGAGTACCGGCTGCGCCAGGAAGCGCTGGGCATCGAGCGGGCGAAGCTGCAGCGCCTGGCCACCACGCCGGCTGCGACGCTCGACCAGGTCGACGTCACCCTGCTCGCGAACATCGAGGGTCCCGAAGACATCGCGGAGGTCCGCGAACAGGGCGGACGCGGCGTCGGCCTGTTCCGCACCGAGTTCCTGTTCATGAATCGCGACGAACTGCCCGGCGAGGACGAGCAGTTCGAGGCTTATCGCGCCGCGGTGCAGGCGATGGACGGCCTGCCGGTGACCATCCGCACGCTCGATGTCGGGGCGGACAAGACGCTGCGTGGCCAGGGCCGAACCAGCGCCAACCCCGCGCTCGGCCTGCGGGCGATCCGCTACTGCCTCGCCGATCCGCCACTGTTCCACACCCAGCTGCGGGCGCTGCTTCGCGCCGCCACCTGCGGACGCCTCAACATCCTGGTCCCGATGCTCTCCACCCGGCACGAACTCGTCCTCACGCTGGAGGCTGTCGCGCGCGCCCGCCGCAGCCTGGTGGACGAAGGCATCGAGGTTCCCGAGGTCCCGGTCGGCGGCATGGTCGAGGTGCCCGCGACCGCGATCGCGCTCGACCTGTTCCTGCGCGAGCTCGACTTCCTGTCGATCGGCACCAACGACCTGATCCAGTACACGCTCGCCATCGACCGCACCGACGACGCGGTCGCGCACCTCTACGACCCGCTGCATCCGGCGGTGATCGCGCTGATCGCCGGTGTCGTGGCCCGCGCAGACCGGGCGCGCGTACCGGTGGCGCTGTGCGGCGAGATGGCGGGCGACGCGGATCTCACGCGGCTGCTGCTGGGGCTGGGGCTGCGCCAGCTGTCGATGCACCCGGCCTTCCTGCTCGAGGTCAAGCAGCGCATTCTCAAGAGCGAAATGGCCGCGATCACCCCGCTCGTGCGGCGGGTACTGCGCACCCGCGACCCCGAGCAGATCCGCCGGCTGGTCGAGCGGCTCAACGCCTGAATTACCCGGCCGGGGCGATCGGAGGCCGTCCGCCCCGGTCGCGATCGAGCCCGCGCGCGTCGCGAGTGGCGGCGTGAGTCACCCGCACGCGCGCACCCCGCGGGCCGGCGGCACCACGCCGGACACCGCCGCGCCGGGTCGATGGCGGGAGCGCA
>JBIPNU010000513.1:0-2718 GCA_044370615.1 Burkholderiales bacterium | reverse complement strand
AGACGAACCAGTTCGCCCAGCCCTTTCTCGAGATGGGTAATGGCATCGGTCAGGGCAAAACGCGCCGTTGCCAGTCGGCCCGCGGCGAGCCAGTACTCGATCGCCTCTGCCGGCAGATCGGCGATGTCGCAATGCCGCGCCAGGAGCTCGGGCTGGCTCGCAGCCGTCTCAGCCTCGACCTCGACCATTGCGCGCGCGATCTTGAGGTGCAACTGCTGGCGTCGGCTGTGCAGCAGCGACTCATATGCCGCCTCCTGGACAAGGGCGTGCTTGAATACGTATTCCGCATCCGGCGGAGCGCCTCGAACGTGCGCGAGGCCGGCTTCCAGCAACTGCTCCAGCGCGCCCCGAAGGGCGGGCTCAGGCAGGGGCGATACTGCCGCCAGGAGCCGATACCCGAATACACGCCCGATGCAGGCACCGATCTGGGCCGTTTCCTTCACCGGGGATAAGCGGTCAAGCCTCGCGATCAGCGAATCGCGCAGTGTGCCGGGGATGGCGACGTCGGGCAGGGCTCCGTCCAGCACGAAATGCCCATCGACTTCGCGCATGAGCCCGGACTCGATCACGGTACGAGTCAACTCCTCCAGGAACAGCGGGACACCGTCGGTACGCCCGAGGATGCCGTCCCGAACTGCCTCGGGCAGAGACCGCCCGCCAGCCGCCTGATGAATCAGGCGCGAGGCTTCCACACCCCGCAGGCGGGACAGCGAAAGCTGCGTGACGTGGGGGCGCCCGATCCAACCCGCCGCCGAATACTCCGGGCGGTGCGTGACCACCAGCAGCAGATGCAGCCCCTTTCGCCGCTCCGCATCCCTCACCCACATGTCGATCAGTTCCTGGGTGGTGGTGTCGATCCAGTGCGCGTCCTCGACGACGGCGAGCACGGGCTCTCGGGAGGCGATGGTCGCGAGGTACTCCGCCAGCAGGGCGAGCGTGCGCTCCCGCTGCCGGCCAGCGGAGAGCCTCAGCGCCGGATATCGATCGAGCGGCAGTCCGAGCAGCGCAGCGAACAGGGAAGCGTCCGCCGGCAGCGTATCCGAGATGCTGGCCAGCATGGCATCGAGCTTGTCGAGTTTCCGGACGGGATCGTCTTCGCGAGCAAATCCTGCGGCCCGCGCCAGTTGCTGCGCCACTGGGTAGAGGGCGGAATTCGCGTGAAACGGGCTGCACTGGAAGCGGAGCACCCTACACCCCACGGGCGAGGCCAGCGCCTGCTCGCGCAACACTTGCGCAAGCCGGCTCTTGCCGATCCCGGGTTCACCGCAGATCACCGCCACCTGGGCCTCGCCCTCGATGGCGAGATCCCACCGGCGCAGCAGCGCCTGCAATTCCTCCTCGCGGCCCACAAGCGGTGTGAGCACTTCGCCGCGTGTGGCCTCGAAGCGCGATTCGGTCTCGGCCAGACCGAGGACCTGCCACGCCTGCACCTGTCCGACGATGCCTCTGAGCGTGTGCCTGCCGAGATCGCGATACCTGAAACCAGGTCCGGCAAGCTGATGCGTCCCCGAGCTGATCGATATCGCACCCGGTCCGGCGAGCGCCTGCAGTCGTGAGGCCAGATTCGGCGTCTCACCCACGGCTAAACGGGATGCACCGGGCTCGCCCTCGCCACTATCGCCGACCACGACGGGCCCGGTCGCAACACCGATACGCACGTCGAGACGTCGCAACTCCGCAGGGACCCGAACGGGTACTCCAAGGGACCTGACCCGGTCGAGCAGGTCGAGCCCAGCGCGCAGGGCGCGCTCCGCGTCATCCTCGTGTGCCACCGGCCAGCCGAAGTACGCCATCACTCCATCGCCGAGATACTGCGCCACGCTCCCCTCGTAGGTCTCGATCACATCCTTGCAGGTGGCGTGGTAGTCGGCCATCAGTGAGCGCAACACTTCCGCATCGACCGCAGCACTCAGTGCCGTGGAGCCGACCAGATCACAGAAGAGCACGGTGAGCTGACGCCGCTCCGCGCTCTGTGCGAGAACGGCGGAAGACGCCGACGATGGAACAAGGTGTTCGATCCGTGGCCCGGAACCGGACGTCCCGGTCGCCAGGGCTGCCTGGATCTTGCGCCGCGGTCCCAACGGAATGCCCAGCGCCGCGAAATCGGCGTCAGCCAGCAGCCGCGCCGCCTCGAAATCCACTTCCTGGCGCGCGAATACCTCTGCGTACTGACTCAGATGCAGGCCATGCAACAAGGATTCGAGATCGTCCACGGGTCTATCCTCATGGATGCTTGCTTCGAGTGCGCGGACGGGTGGCCGCGGAAGCCTGCGGATGGTGGTGTGCCCTCCAGGCCCGACGGTCTTGCTACCACACCTTGGGTTACATCCTGGTTACCGATTGGCGAGACTCTCTCGACCTGCACCCGAAACGCCGAAGGAGGCGCATGGCCTCCTTCGAGTTGGATGGTTGATCCCCTTCGCCGACCGCGCGGGGCCCTGCCCCGCCCGCCCTCACTGCGCCGTCGCCACCACCGGGCCGCCGCAGGCGCGCTCGAGCACACGCTCATGGCTCGAGCCCTTCGCCGGACGGAACATCCCCACCCCTCCCTCCGACTCCGCCGCCCACACCACCCCGCCTCGCCCGCGCGCGCCCTCGTACAGCACCCACGACTCGTAGCCCACCTCGCGCTTGCCGCAGTCCACCACAAAGCTCGTCTGGCGCGAACGGTGCGGATACACCGGCTCGCCCAGGTACTCCACCTTGCCGAAGTCCTCC
>JBIPNU010000511.1:0-2732 GCA_044370615.1 Burkholderiales bacterium | reverse complement strand
GGCCGGCACCTCGTCGCGACGGAAACGGGCGTCGAAGGCCTCGGCGGCCGCACGGGCGGCCGCCTCTCCGTGGAAGCGCGCCACGAGCTCGGAGGCGAACGCCGCCTTCACGTCGCGAGGGTTGCGCCCCTCGTGTACCTCGCGTCGCCACGCGGCGATCTGCGCACCCGAGCGCAATGACAGCAGGTCGATGTAGCGCCACATGAGCTCGTCGGAGACCGACATCAGCTTGCCGAACATGTCCGCAGGCTCGTCGGCGATGCCCACGTAGTTGCCCAGCGACTTGGACATCTTCGCCACGCCGTCGAGCCCCTCGAGCAGCGGCATGGTGAGGACCACCTGCGAAGCCTGGCCGTGGTGCTTCTGCAGTTCGCGCCCCATGAGAAGGTTGAACCGCTGGTCGGTGCCGCCCAGTTCGACGTCCGCGCGCAAGGCCACGGAGTCGTAGCCCTGAACCAGCGGGTAGAGGAACTCGTGGATCGCGATCGGCTGCTCGCCACGGTAGCGCCGGCTGAAGTCGTCGCGCTCGAGCATGCGCGCCACCGTATGCGTGCCGGCGAGGCGGATCATGTCGGCCGCGCCGAGCCGATCGAACCACGTCGAGTTGAAGGCGACTTCGGTGCGCTCGGGATCGAGCACGCGGAATACCTGCTGCCGGTAGGTCTCGGCGTTGGCGGCCACCTGCTCGCGAGTGAGCGGGGGTCGCGTCGCGCTCTTGCCGGTCGGGTCGCCGATCATCCCGGTGAAGTCACCGATCAGGAAGATCACGTGGTGGCCGAGATCCTGGAACTGCCGCATCTTGGTCAGCAGCACGGTGTGGCCGAGGTGCAGGTCGGGGGCGGTGGGGTCGAAGCCCGCCTTCACCCGCAGCGGCCGCCCGCTGCGCAACCGCTCGGCGAGTTCGCCGGCATGGATCAGGTCGACGCTGCCACGCGCGATCCGCTCGATCTGTTCGTCGACTGACACCCTGTCCACCGCCCGCTCCGCACCAGAGGGCCGCCGCGGGGTGCCGGCCCCGGTCGCCTGGGCGAGCGGGGGGCCACCCGGTCGTGGCGGCCGGGAACTCTGCTAACCTCCCGGTTCTCCGGGAGACCGACTGTCGATGCCACCTCCAGCGCAGCACACCAGCGGGACGGATGACGCGCAAGGCGACAGCCTCGTGGCCGATCGCTCCGCGCCCGCGCCCGGTTCCGTGCGCTCGCCGCTGACGAAGGTGCACGCGATTGTAGCGGATGGGGCATGGCGGCTCGTGTTCGCGGCGCCTGCGTCCCGCGCCCGGCATCCGCGCTCGCGCCTGTGGCTTGCCGCAGCCGCGGTGCCGCTGTTCGGCGTCGCCGCAGCCTTCGGCCTGGACCCTGGCACCGAACCCTCGCCGGTTGACACGCGCACGGTGGTCGAGGCCATCGCGCTGCCGCCACTGCAGCCCAAGGACGATGGCGACCGCTTCATCCGCGAGGAGCGCATCCAGCGCGGCGACACGGTTGCGGGGCTGCTCGCGCGGCTGGATGTGCGCGAGGAGGCCGCGATCGAGTTCCTGCGGCTCGCGCCCGAGGCGCGGCCACTGCAGCCGCTCGCACCCGGGCGCGCGGTACGCGCGCAGACCGGTATCGACGGCACGCTGCACTGGCTCGAATACGTGACCGCGCGGGGCCGGCTGCTGCGTGTCGAGCGCGGCGACGACGGCGCCGGCTTCTCCGCGGCCGAGCAGACGCTCGAGCCCGAGCGGCGGCTGGAGATGCGCTCGGGGGAGATCCGCTCCTCGCTGTTCGCGGCGACCGACGCGGCCGGGCTGCCCGACGCGGTGGCCGTGCAGATCGCCGAGATCTTCGCCTCCGACATCGATTTCCACCGCGACCTTCGCCGCGGCGACACCTTCACGGTGATCTACGAGTCCTTCCACCACCAGGGCGAGCGCGTGCGCACCGGTCGCGTCGTCGCGGCCGAGTTCGTCAACGGGCGGCGCACGCTCCAGGGCGTTTGGTTCGAGCACCAGCCCGGCGAGGGCGCCTACTACACGCCCGACGGTCGCAGCCTGCGCCGCGCGTTCCTGCGCTCGCCGATGGAGTTCAGCCGCGTCACCTCCGGTTTCACCAACGCACGCTTCCACCCCGTGCTGCAGCAGTGGCGGGCGCACCGCGGCATCGACTACGGCGCGCCGGTGGGCACGCCGGTGCGCGCGGTAGCCAACGGAACGGTCGAGTTCGCCGGTCGCCAGGGCGGCTACGGCAACGTGGTGATCCTCGCTCACCCGAACAACATCACCACCCTGTATGCCCACCTCCACGGCTTCGCCGCGAAAGTGCGCAAGGGCGCGCGTGTCAACCAGGGCGAGGTCATCGGGCAGGTGGGCATGACCGGCCTCACCAGCGGGCCGCACCTGCACTACGAGTTCCGGATCGCCGGGAATCACGTCGACCCGCTGCGCGTGGCGCTGCCCGAGGCACCTCCGATCACGCCCGCGCTGCGCGCCGCGTTCGACGCGGCCACCGCCGGCCCGGTCGCGCGACTGCAACTGCTGCGCGGCTCGAACCTCGCGCGGCTCGAGTAGGGCGGCACCGCCTCTCCGCCGCACGATGCTTGCCACGCCCGACCCGGTCGGCGGCCTCTATGCCGGCCTGATGTCCGGCACCAGCCTCGATGGGGTCGATGCTGCGCTGGTGCGGTTCGAGGGCGACACGCCATGGCTGCTCGCGCTCGCGCACCGACCGATGCCCTCGGCGTTGCGCGCGCGG
>JBIPNU010000510.1:0-2745 GCA_044370615.1 Burkholderiales bacterium | reverse complement strand
GCTTGTCCCTGAGGTGGAAATTGCCGAAGCCGGAGAGCTTGACGCCCTCGCCCCGCTGCAGGGCGGTGCGAACCTCTTCGAAGAAGGACTCCACCATGTCCTTCGCCTCGCGCTTGTTCAGCCCGACCCGCTCGAACAGCAGGTCCGCCAGTTCGGCCTTGGTGAGTGTCTTGCGTTCCGCGGCAGTCGCATCGGTCATCGGAAGGTCACTATTTCCGGAGTCTTCCATCGTGCCTGTCCGCGATCAGTCCGACCAGTCGATCGAGTGTCGCCTCGACGTCCGCGTCCGTTAGAGTCTTTCGAGTATCTTGAAGTAACACACGGAAAGCAAGGCTTTTTTTCCCTTCGCCGACCCCCGCCCCCTGGTACAGATCGAACGGTTCGAATGCCTGCACGAACGGCAGTCGAGCGGACCGGACCGTTTCACATAAAGTCATTGCCGGGACATCCTTGTCCACGACGATCGCGAGATCCCGGCGAACCGCCGGGAAGCGCGAGACCTCGGTGGCCGACGGGAGCACACCCTCGGCCAGCGCTAGCCAGTCGATCTCGAACACCACGGTCGAGCGACCGAGTTCGTAGGCCTGTTGCCAGCGGGGATGCAATTCCCCGATCCAGCCCACGGCCTCGCCATCCAGCACTACCCGTGCCGAACGCCCCGGGTGCAGCGCCGGGTGGGCAGCCGCCTCGAACTTCGCCTCCCGCGGCGCCAGCAGGGCCTCGAGGTCGGCCTTGAGATCGAAGAAGTCCACCGGCCGCGGACGCACGCCCCACTGCTCCGGGTCGGCATCGCCGCAGGCGATCGCCGCCAGGCGCAGCGGCTGGTCGATCCCGGCCACCGCCAGCGGCCCGTCAGCGACGCCCGGGTCGCGGAGGAACACGCGGCCCAGTTCGAACAGGCGAACCCTCGACTGGCGGCGGTTCAGGTTGTGCTGCACGCTCGCCACCAGGCCACCGATGAGGGACGTGCGCATCACCGCGAGCTGGCTCGCGATCGGGTTGCGCAGCGCGATCGGCGCCCGACCGCCCGGCTGCTCGGCGCCGCAGAAGTCACGCTCCCAGCGCGGATCGACGAAGCTGAAGTTGACCGCCTCGTGGAAGTCGCGGGCGGCCATCGCCTCGCGTACCGCGAGCGGACTGCGCTGGGCCTCCGGCCGCGCCTGCATCCACGCCGCCGTCGACGGCGGCAACGCGGGCAGCCGGTCGAAACCGGGCACCCGCACCACCTCCTCGATCAGGTCCTCCTCGATCGCGAGATCGAAGCGGTGCGCCGGCGGTGTCACGTCGAACACGACCTGCTCGCCCTCGCCGCGGCGGACGTGCTCGAGCCCCAGGCGGGTGAAGATGCCCGCGACCTCGTCGGCGCCGAAAGCGACACCGGCCACGCGCGCGCAGCGGGCGAGCCGCAGGCTCACCGGCAAGCGCGAGGGCAGCTCGAACCGCTGGTCGTCGACCGGGCCGGCCGCCCCGCCGCAGATGTCGAGCACCAGCCGGGAGATGCGCTCGAGCGCATGGACGGTGGCGGAGAAGTCCACGCCGCGCTCGAAGCGATGCCCCGCCTCGGTGGTGAAGTTGAGCCGGCGCGCACGACCGGCGATCGCCGCCGGCCACCAGAAGGCCGACTCGACGTAGATGTCCTGCGTGTCGAGCGACACCGCGCTGGCGGCCCCACCCATCACCCCGGCCAGGGACTCGGGACGCGCGCCATCGCAGATCACGCCATACCACGGCCCCACCTCGACCGTGCTGCCGTTGAGCAGCGCGACCTGCTCGCCTTCGCGCGCCCAGCGCACCTCGAGGTGACCGGACTCGATGCGGGCGAGGTCGAACACGTGGGTGGGCTGGCCGAGTTCGAGCATCACGTAGTTCGAGATGTCGACCAGCGCGGAGATCGAGCGCTGCCCGGACCGCTCCAGCCGCTGCACCATCCAGTCGGGCGTGCGAGCGCGTGCGTCGACCCCGCGGATCACGCGACCCGCGAATCGACCGCACAGGTCGCGCGCGCCCGCGTCCACCTTCACCGGCAGGCGATCGGCGATCGTCGCGGCGACGGGGCGCGAGTCGGGTGCGGTGAGCGAAGCCCCGGTCAGGGCTGCAACCTCGCGCGCCACGCCCAGCAGGCTGAGGCAGTCGGCGCGATTGGGCGTGAGCTTGAGCAGCAGCAGCGTGTCGTCGTGCGCGAGCGCCTCGCGCAGCGGCGTGCCGGGCACGAGCGCGCCATCGAGGGCAAGCAGCCCTTCGGAGGATTCGGCCAGCCCCAGTTCCTCGGCCGAGCAGAGCATGCCCTGGCTCTGCACGCCGCGCACGCTGGAGAGCCCGATGTCCTTGCCCGGCAGCTTCGCGCCGACGGTGGCGCAGGGCACGGTCATGCCGGCGGCGACATCGGGCGAACCGCAGACGATGGTCAGCGGTTCAGCCCCGCCCGCGTCCACGCGACACACCCGCAGGCGATCGGAATCGGGATGAGGGGCGACCTCGAGCACGCGCGCGACGACCACCCCCGAGGTGGGAGGGGCTGCGGGATGGGTCTCCTCGACCTCCAGCCCCGACATGGTGAGCAGGTGCGCGAGCGCCTCGGAGTCGAGTTGCGGATCGACGAAGGTGCGCAGCCAGCGTTCGGAGAAGAGCATCCCGGGCCTCGTCGTCCTCAGTCGCGGAACTGCTGCAGGAAGCGCAGGTCGTTCTCGAAGAACTGGCGCAGGTCACCCACGCCGTAGCGCAGCATCGCCAGCCGCTCGAGGCCGC
>JBIPNU010000509.1:0-2746 GCA_044370615.1 Burkholderiales bacterium | reverse complement strand
GCTCGCGGCGATTGCCCATGATACTGCGGCGCCTTCGTCCCCCGCGTTGAGGAACCTGCACATGAGCCAGCCCGCCCAGACGGTCGTCACCGAACACTTCCTGCTCGAAAAGGACGTCGATGTCCCGATGCGAGACGGCGCGCGGCTCAAGGCCGACGTGTTCCGCCCCAAGGACGACTCGAAGGTGCCGGCGCTGCTCAACTTCGGCCCCTACCAGAAGGACAAGCCGTGGACGCCGCCGGCGGACCTCGAGGAGAAGAACAACCCGTGGATGAACTGGGAGACGGTGAACCCGGAGTGGTGGGTGCCGCGCGGCTATGCCGCGGTGCGGGTGGACGCGCGCGGCACCGGCCAGTCCCCGGGCCAGTACGACCCGTGGTCGCGCGCCGAGTCGGTGGATTTCCACGACGCGATCGAATGGGCCGCCGCGCAGCCCTGGTGCAACGGCAACGTGGGCCTGTCGGGCATCTCCTACTACGCGATCAACCAGTGGTTCGCCGCGAACCAGCAGCCCCCTTCGCTCAAGGCGATGATCCCCTGGGAGGGGTTCGCGGACATCTACCGTGACGCGATCTACCACGGCGGCATCCTGTCGCTGTTCATGACCAACTGGTTCACTGCGCACCTGTTGCACCACACCCAGGGCCGTGCCTCGCGCATCCACCCCGACACCTGGCAGAAGAACACGCTGCACTTCTGGCTCACCAACAACCTGGACAGCGGCGCGTTCCACGGCGCGCAGGCGCGCTGGGAGGACATCAAGGTGCCGTTCCTGTCGGTGGGCAACTGGACCGGCATGGGCCTGCACCTGCGCGGCAACACCGAGGCCTACATGCGGTCGAAGTCGCCGCATCGCCGGCTGCGCATGCAGGCGGGCACCCACGTGCACCCGTACTACTCGGAGGACGGCCGGCGCGACCAGCTGCGCTTCTTCGACTACTGGCTCAAGGGCGAGCAGAACGGCGTGATGGACGAGCCGCCGGTGAAGCTCGCCATCCGCACCGGCAACAACGCCTACCACTGGCGGATGGAGCACGAGTGGCCGCTCGCGCGCACCCAGTGGACGAAGCTCTACTTCGACCTGTCGAAGCCCTCTGTCGCCGACGTGCCGCTGAGCGGCACGCTGGTCGAGCGCAATCCCGCGGCCAGCACGCAGGTCACCTATGCGGCGACCGGCATGGGCTCGATGGGCTCCACCTCGGCGGCCTCGGCGCAGGTGATGGGCGGGGGCATCAAGCCCGGCATGGGGGTGGCGCTGGTCACCCCGCCGATGCCCGAGGACATGGAGATCACCGGCCCGCTGTCGGCGACGTTGTGGGTGTCGAGCAGCAGCGAGGACATGGACCTGTTCCTCACGATCCGCCACTTCGACGCCGACGGCAACGAGATCATGGAGACCGGGCAGCAGGGCACGCCGGTGCCGGTGGCCAAGGGCTGGCTGCGTGCCTCGCACCGCGAACTGGACCCGGAACTGTCGCTGCCCTACCGTCCCTACCACCGGCACAAGCGCCGGCTCTACCTCACCCCCGGGGAGATCGTGCAGGTGCAGGTGGAGATCTGGCCGACCTCGATGGTGTTCGCCAAGGGCAGCCGGCTGCGGCTGGATGTCCAGCCGCGCGACGGCGTGGGCAGCCAGTCCTACATGCACTACCACGCCGACTACAACACCGGCACGAACACGGTGCATGCGGGCGGCGAGCACGAGTCGTTCCTGCTGCTGCCGGTGATCCCGCGCGCGAAGTAGACGCAGGCCTCGGCCGGGTGGGGGTCGGCGGGATGCCTTCCCGGGCATCGCGACTCACGCATCGCCACCCGAGCCTCTCGACCCACGCATCGCGACCGGAGCATCGCAGCCTGGGCAATGCGCCGCAGGCAGCGCAGCCCTGGCATCGCGCTCCAGGCGTCGCAGCTCGGGCAGCGCGGCCCGATGCATCGCGCCGGAGGGAGTCGTCCGGTGCGAGCGCGCAGGTGGCCGGCATCCGATGGCCGGTCCACCGCGAGTCGGTGGCTCCCATCCCCGCGTGGCCGGGGCGGCCGCCTCAGTGGGGCGTGCGACCGAACGGCACGTCGTCGATGCCGGGGCGCTCCTCCAGTCCGGCCATGCCGCGCAGGACCTCGTAGAACGCCACCGAGTCCTTCTCGGCATAACCCTTCTCGTACGCGGCCTGCAGCAGTTGCGAGAACACGCTGATCATGAGCGTTGGTGCGCCCAGCTTCTGCCCCATCTCGATCATCAGCCGGCTGTCCTTGAGCGAGATCTTCACCTGGCCCTGGCGCGAGTAGTCGGCCGACAGCATCTTCGGCCCCTTGTCGACCATGGTCTTGGAGCTGCACGCGCTGTCCTTGAGCACCTCGAGCAGCGTCGGGCAGTCCAGCCCGGCCTTCTCGCCCAGCAGCAGCCCCTCGGCCAGCGCGAAGCGGTTGCCGGCGAGCACCAGGTTCACGATGATCTTGGTGCGTGCACCCGCGCCCACCGGCCCGACGTGCCAGGCGCCGCGGCTGAAGCCTGCGAACAGCGGCTGGCAGGCGTCGAAGTGCGCGCGCTCGCCGCCGGCCAGCACCACGAGGTCGCCGGCATGGGCCATGGTGCTCGTTCCGCTCACCGCCGAGTCGAGGAAGCCGATGCCGCGCGCGGCCAGCTCGGCGGCGAGCGCCTCGGAGTCCTCGGGGCGCGCGGTGGTGGTGTCGCAGACGATCAGGCCCTCGCCCGCGCCCTCGGCAATACCCCCGGCGCCCAGTAGCACCT
>JBIPNU010000109.1:0-7017 GCA_044370615.1 Burkholderiales bacterium | reverse complement strand
GCCCCGGCGGCGCCGACATCGCCACAGTCGACGGTGACTCGATCGGACCGATCCTCGTGGCCGCAGGGCGCCAGAACAGGATGCTTCCGGCCCGCGCCAGCGCGATCACGGCGACGAGCGTCGAGGCCAGGAGCGCGATCCAGGCCGCCGCAGCGCCTGCGGCTTCCAGCGAAGCCCGGAGCACCCCGAGCTTCGCCACGAAGCCCGACAGCGGAGGCAGTCCCGCCACGGCCAGCGCGGCGAACAGGAAGGCAAGGCCCGTTCGCCACTCGCCGATCCGGGGACCGGGCGCGAGCCGCGCGCCGGCACCGGGCCGCGACGCGACGACCTCGCCGCAAACCAGAAACAGGAGCGCGCCGGCCAGCGAGGCGTGCAGCAGGTAGAACAGGGCCGCACCCAGCCCCTGCGCGGTCGCCGTGCCGACGGCGATCAGCAGGGTACCCGCCGACACGGCGACCAGTTGCGCGGCGAGCGCGCCCAGGCTGCGCGCGCTCGCCGCTGCGATCGCGGCGAACAGCAGCGTGGCGATGCCCGCGGGCAACCACCATGGCTGGGCGAGGTCGGAGGCTACCCCGGCATTCGCCCCGAAGACGACGGTGAACACGCGGATCATGGAATAGACGCCGAGCTTGGTCATCACCGCGAACAGGCAGGCTACCGGCGGCGAGGCGCTGTCGTATCCGCCCTGCAGCCAGAAGGCCAGCGGCAGCACGGCCGCCTTGACCGCGAACACCACGGCCAGCAGCAGGCCGGCGCTGCGCAGCAGCGCCGCGTCCTCGGCCGGCGCCGCGGCGACCTCGATCGCCAGATCCGCCAGGTTGAGCGTGCCGGTCATGCCGTAGAGCAGCCCGGCGGCAATCAGGAACACGGAGGAGGCGACCAGGTTGTAGACGACATAGTGGAACGTCGCGCGCAGCCGCTCCACGCCACCGCCGTGCAACATCAGGCCGTAGGAGGCGATCAGCAGCAGTTCGAAGCAGACGAACAGGTTGAACAGGTCCCCGGTCAGGAAGGCCCCGTTGAGCCCGGCGAGCTGCAGTTGCAGCAGTGCGTGAAAATGGCGTCCGCGGGAATCCCATCCCCCCAGCGAGTACCAGGCGCAGGCGAGGCCGAGCACGGCCGTCACTGCCAGCATCAGCGCCGACAGCCGATCGAGCACGAACACGATGCCGAAGGGTGCCGGCCAGTTGCCCATCGCGTACACGGCCGGAGCATCGCCAGCCGACCAGCCGAGCAGCAGGCCGGAACAGGCAAGCAGGCCCGCGCACGACACGACCGACAGCGTGCGGCAGGCCCGCGCACGGCGCCGGTCGCCCAGCGCAAGCAGCACGCCGGCCACCATCACCGGCAGCACGAAGGGGAGCGCCACCAGCTGCCCGACGGCGGACACCATCGCCTCGCTCATGTCCGCGGCTCCTCGGGGCGCCCGTCGACGTGGTCGCTGCCGGTCGCCGCGTTCAGCGCCACCGCCAGCGCCAGCACCAGCGCGGTCATCGCGAAACTGATCACGATCGCGGTGAGCACCAGCGCCTGGGGCAGCGGATCGGCGTGCAGTTCGGGCCCTTCGCGCAACAGCGGCGGCACGCCGCTGGCAAGACGCCCCATCGCGAAGATGAACACGTTGACCGCGTACGAGATGAAGGTCAGGCCGAGCATCACGGGGAACGTGCGCGCCCGCAGCAGCAGGTAGACACCGGTGCCGAAGAGGATGCCGATGCCGCTGGCGACCAGAAGTTCCATCAGTCCCCCGAGCGCCGAGGATGTACGCCCGCGTGCGCAGGCTCGCCCAGCCGCCACAGCACGCCCAGCATCAGCAGCGTCCCCCCCACCACCACGAGGAACACGCCGAGGTCGAAACCCATCGCCGAGGACAGCGGAATGTCGCCCAGCACGGGCAGGGACAGATAGCCGTAGGCGCTCGTGAGGAACGGATAGCCGAGCAGGGCGGCACCCGCCCCGGTGATGACCGCGGCGGCCACTCCGGCCGCCAGCAGCCGCAGCGCGCTGTCGCCGGGCCTGCCCGAGCGGACCGCGACGCGGCCCAGCGCATCCGTGGCCGCCGCACGCCCCTCCGCAATGAACAGGACCATCACGGCAACCGAGGCGACGAGTCCGGCGATGAAGCCGCCCCCGGGTGCATTGTGCCCTCGCAGGAACAGGTAGAAGGCGGCCAGCAGCACGAAGGGCAGCATGAACACCCCGAGCAGCCGGAGCATCAGCGGGTGCAGGTCGGCAGCCCATCCGCTGGCCGGGGAGGCCTTGCGCGCGAGCGAGACGCCGTCGAACAGCGCGTGGATCACCAGCCCCGCGATCCCCAGCACCAGGATCTCGCCGAGGGTATCGAATCCGCGGAAATCGACGATGATCACGTTGACGACGTTGGCTCCGCCCCCGCCGGGCAGGCTGTTGCGGATGAAGAATTCCGAAATGCTGTCCGGCGCGCGGGTGAGCACGCCCCACGCGAGCCACGCCACGCCTGCGCCGGCCAGCAGCGCGATGACGGCATCGCGCAGTTCGCGCCGGCCGACACGCTGCGGCGGGCAGTGCTGCGGCAGGTGATCGAGGGCCAGCACCAGCAGCAGCACGGTGACGACTTCGACGGCGATCTGCGTGAGCGCCAGGTCGGGTGCAGAGAAGTAGACGAAGGTCAGGCTGACCAGAAGGCCGACCGCGCCGGTCGCCAGCAGGGCCACCAGCCGGCGACGATGCAGAACGATCGCGCCACCGGCTGCGAGCAGCAGCGACAGCCAGACCGCGAACACCGGCAGCGTGGCCGGGTGCGTCGGCTCCTCGCCCGGCATCCGGGGAAGGGTGAGAAAGGGCCATGCGGCCAGCGCGAGCGTGGCCAGCACCACGATCGCCATGTACCGCTGCAGCGATCCGTTCTGCGTCCGGGCCACGACGGCTGCCGCGGCACGGGAGAACCCTCCCAGCAGGGTGTCGAAGACGCGCTGCCCGGACAGCCCGGAGGACCGGTAGCGATGCAGGTCGTATCCGCGCTGCAGCCCGAAGTAGATCGCCACCCCCACCGCGAGTGCCGATGCGCTCAGCGCGAGCGGCAGGTTCAGGCCGTGCCACAGTGCGATGCTGTATTCGGGCACGTCGCCCAGCAGCGCGCCGCCGGCTGCGGCCGCCAGCAGCGGGCCCACCACCGTCTCGGGGAACAGGCCGACCACCACGCACAGCACCACCAGCACCTCGACCGGCACCCGCATCCAGCGCGGCGGCTCATGCGGCTCGCGCGTGATCCCGACCGGTTCGCCGTTGAAGAACACATCGTGGAACAGGCGCAGCGAATAGGCCACCGCGAAGGCACCCGCGAGCGTGGCGAATACCGGTACCGTCCAGTCGAACAGCGTGCCGGTGTCCAGCGAGACCACCCGGGCGAGCAGCATTTCCTTGGACAGGAAACCGTTGAGCAGCGGCACCCCGGCCATCGCCGCGGCCGCCACCGCCACCAGCGTCGCGGTCACCGGCATGTACCGCGCCAGCCCGTTGATGCGCCGCAGGTCGCGCGTGCCGGTCTCGTGGTCGATGATCCCCGCGGCCATGAACAGCGAGGCCTTGAAGGTGGCATGGTTGACGATGTGGAACAGCCCGGCCACCACCGCCAGCGGCGTGTCGAGTCCGAACAGGAGCGTGATCAGGCCCAGGTGGCTGATGGTCGAGTAGGCGAGCAGGCCCTTGAGGTCGTGCTGGAACAGCGCCACCCAGGCAGCGAAGGCGAGCGTGAGCAGGCCGGTACCGCTGACCGCGTAGAACCACAGGTCGTTGCCGGCGAGCAGCGGATGCAGCCGCGCCAGCAGGAACACGCCGCACTTCACCAGCGTCGCCGAGTGCAGGTAGGCCGATACCGGAGTGGGCGCGGCCATCGCATGCGGCAGCCAGAAGTGGAACGGGAACTGCGCGCTCTTGGTGAACACCCCAGCGAGCACCAGTACCAGCACCACCGGAAACAGCGGATGTCCCTGCAGCACTTCGCGCTGGTCGAGCAGCGCGGAGAGTTCGTAGGTGCCGCAGACATGCCCGATCAGCACCGCGCCTGCGAGCAGGCACAGGCCGCCGGTACCGGTGACGGCCAGCGCCATGCGCGCGCCTCGGCGCGATTCCGCGCGCTGCGCGCGAAACCCGATCAGCAGGAACGAGGACAGGCCGGTGCATTCCCAGAACAGCACCAGCAGGAGCAGGTTGTCGGCCAGCACGACCCCGAGCATCGAGCCCATGAAGACCAGCAACAGCACGAAGAAACGCCGCGGATCCTCGTCGGGACCGAGGTAGTAGTGCGCGTAGAGGATCACCAGCAGGCCGATGGCGAGCACCAGCAGCGCAAACATGAAGCCCAGCCCGTCGAGCATGAAGGTCAGGTTCATGCCGAGCGAGGGAATCCACGATCCGCCCGACAGCAGCACCTCGCCCGCGCGCACCTCGGGCCAGCACGACAGCAGCCACACGAGGGCGACCGCCGGGGGGGCCGTCGCGAGCAGCGCCGCCCGCCGCCGCTGCGCCGGCGCGGCAAGCCTGGGCAGCGCTGCGAGAAGCAGGGGCAGCAGGACGATGGGGACGACGGACACGACCGGGCTCTCGAGGGCCGGCGCCAGGCCGTCAGTGATGCGAGCGGGAACGGACCGGTGCCGGCCAGGGAATGGCTGCCGGCGAGCGGCGGCCAGGGTTGACCTGACGGCCGCGAAGCCTACCACCGGAAGCTTCCACGGCAACCGACCGGCACGGTGCCCGCCGGCACGCGCATGACGGTGGCCCGCGATCACCATGCTGCCGTCGGGTCGTCGCGTCCGGCTGCGGGCCGCCGCGCGCCCGACCAGCCGCTGCGCTCAGGTCTGGACCTCGACCCAGATCACCTCGCAGGCACCGGCCCCGGTGTCTTCTCGCGTAAGCGAACTGACCATTCGCCAGCCATCGCGGCCTTCAACCTTCACGAGGTAGCCGCGCACGCGCACGATCTGACCGACCCGCACCGCTCGCAGCTGAGCCTTGACCTGCTCGCTGGCCGGGATCATGTGCATGTTCGCGCTGCTCGCTTCGATCTCCCGGCGCGGGATCGGAAACTCGCGAACCCGCCAGTAGTAGAACCGGCCACTCTGGCTGATCTCGACCTGCTCGAGCACGGCGCTGTCGGACATCTTGCCCCAGCCCAGCGCGAGGTCGACCGGCGAGACCTGCGCGGCCCGGTCGAGCGTGTAGCGCGCCACCCCCAGCACCCGCGCCGTGATGTCGAAGCTCGCCAGCGCCTCGATCCGATGGCCCTCGTGCTCGAAGCGCACCGGTTGCGACAGCGACTGCTGGACAGGCGACGCATGCACGCCGATGCCCGGCGGAGGCATCAGCGGCCGGGTCGTCCACCAGTTCCAGCCTCCGAGGCAGACCGCGGCCACCGCCGCGATGCGCAACCAGTTGTCGCGAATCGCCGCCAGCATGCGCCAGCCTCAACACGCGCGCTGGCGGGCCGGGCCGCCGGCCTGCGTCACGCGCACGCCTAGCGCACCAGCGTGACCGGGCAGTGCGCGAACTGCACGACACGTGCCGCGACCGAGCCGAGCAACCAGCCGGCAACCGGACCGCGACCACGCGTGCCCATCACGATCTGGTCCACCGCCAGCGCGCGCGCGTGCTCGACGATGCGTTCGGCCGGATCGCCCGACATCGAGTCGAAGTCCGCCTCCACGCCCAGCGGACCGAGCACCGCATCGACCGCCGCGCGACTCTCGGCGGCCTCCGCGGCGAGTACCCGCTCGATCTCGGCGGCGGGAACCACCCGGCGCACATCCTCGTCCACGGCCTCCAGCACGCTCAGCACGTGCAGCCGGCACTCGCCTCTCCCGCGCACGACCTCGGCCGCCACGGCCAGCGCGCGCCTGGCAGGCGCCGAGCCATCGCTGGCCACCAGGATCCGGTACATGGCCACCCCTCTGCTGACGATGCACCGATTCTAGCCGCCACGCCTCCCCCGGGGGCAATCACCGGGGCAGCGACGCGAGCAGCGCGCGGACCGGCGCGGGCAACCCCAGCCGCTCCAGCGTGTCGAGCCGGTGCCAGCCCTCGGCCTGCAGGCCCGGACGCGCGCCGTGCCCGCCAGGGTCGAGACGGACCAGCCGCGGCTGGATCTCGAGGTCGAAGTGGGTGAACGCGTGCGCCAGCGAGGCCAGCGACCGCGCCTCGCAGCCGTCCGCCTGCGACGGGCGGGTCTCGGGCAGGCTCCACAGCCCGCCCCAGATCCCGCGCGGCGGCCGACGCTCGAGCAGCACTCGCTCGCCGTCGAGCACGATCCACGCCTCGGTCGTGCGGCGGGGACGATCGCGACGCGGGCGCGGCGCCGGGATGCGGTCGACCTGGCCGGTCATCCGGGCTGCGCAGTCCTGCGCGACCGGGCAGCGATCGCAGCGCGGTCGACGCGCGCACGGACCAGCCCCGAGATCCATCAGCCCCTGGGTATAGGCCTCGATCCCGTCGGCGGGCAGCCGAGCCTGCGCCTCGCGCCACAGCGCCGCCTGCACCGCGGACTCGCCGGGCCAGCCCTGGATGCCGGCGTGCCGCGCAAGCAGCCGCTTCACGTTGCCATCGAGGATTGCGTGCCGCTCGCCCCAGGCGAACGCGCAGATCGCGGCGGCGGTCGATCGGCCCACCCCCGGCAGCGCCTGGACCTCGGCGAGGCCGCGCGGAAAGCGCCCGCCATGCGTGGTCACGACCGCGACGGCGGCGCGGTGCAGGTTGCGGGCGCGCGAGTAGTAGCCGAGGCCGCTCCAGAGCGCGAGCACCTCGTCGACCGACGCCGCCGCCAGCGCGTCGATCGACGCAAACCGCGCCAGGAAACGCCGGTAGTAGGGCAGGACGGTGCCCACCTGCGTCTGCTGCAGCATGATCTCGGAGAGCCAGATCCGGTACGGATCGCGCGTGCCCTGCCAGGGCAGGTCGTGCCTGCCCGCGCGACGCTGCCAGGCCACCACACGGTCGGCGAAGGTGGCCGGAGCGTCCTGCGGCGGCAGCGGCACCCAATCCCCCCCC
>JBIPNU010000396.1:0-3385 GCA_044370615.1 Burkholderiales bacterium | reverse complement strand
CATCGTCACCGATGCCGACGCCACGACGACCTCGGCGTACGGCGGCAAGCGGTCCGCCGCGGCCGGACGCGCGCGCGCATCGGCAGCACCGCCGCGCGGGCGGCGAACGACCCGCGTGCCGGGCGGATGCGCGCCCGGCGCATCGTCCGGGCGCCCGCGACCGCGCTCGGGCGCGGAGATCCGGACCCGCGCGGCGGATGCCGCCGGCGGGCGCTGCTGGGCGGGTGGACGGCGGGTCATCGGTCGAGCAGGTTCCGGATCGCGCGGCCCGGGGCCTCGGGCAGGCGTTCGCGCAACTGCCCGATCGGGCGCTGCAGCGCGCCGGGCAGCAACGCGGACCATTCCACCGCGAAGCCGGGCGAGGCCAGCGGGCCGCGTACCCGGATCGGCACGGTGAGACCGGGCAGCACGGCGCGTCCGCCCTGACCTGCCAGCGAGGCCACCAGCGTTGGCCGCAGCAGGTAGTCGATCGTTCCGGCCGCGAGATCGACGCTGCCCTCTCCGCCCACGCGCAGCAGCGGCGAGCGCATCGCGAGGTCGCTGCTGCGCGCGATCGCATCCCGGATCGCGAAGCCGATGCGCAGGTCGGAGAACCCGGTCTCGCCTGCCGGGGCAGGAGTAGCCTCGCCGCCGGCGACCGCCGGCGCGCGTCCGGCCTCGCGAAACAGCGCGGTGATGTCCACGCCGCGCAACCGCCCGTCGCTCACCTGCAGTGCGGCGGTGCCCGCGAGCGAGCGCAGCATCGCCGCGCGATCGACGCCGGCGGCCGACAACTCGGCTCGCAGCTGCGCGCGCCCGTCGAGCAGGCCGCGCCCCGCGAGTTCGTCGAGCAGCGGTCCCACGCGCACGCCCGCGAGCGACAGGCGCAGGCTGGCCCGCGGCGTCTCCTCCTGCCAGAGGGCTGCCGCCGCCTCGATCCGGCCCCCGTGAACCGCCGCCAGTACCGGCGCGACGGTCAGGCGCCCGTTCCTCGCCGTGACGTCCATCCGCACCGAGGATAGCCGGACGCCACCCGCGCGCAGCTGGCCGGCCCGCAGCCGCGCTTCGAGCGCCAGCCCCTGCAGCCCGGCAAGGTCGATACGGGCATCTGCGCCAGGAGCGGGCTTCACCGGCGGGCCGGTCGCCGGCGACGGCCGCAGGCGATCGAGGTCGAGCTGGTCGACTTCGAGGTCGATGGCAAGCGGATCGGTCGGCCCCGGGCGCGCGAGCGACACCCGCAGCGCCCCGTCGCCGAGAAGGCCTGCGCCCTCGAACGCCAGGCGACCTCCCGGTCCGTGTCGCCCGCGCGCGTCGAGGGCGAGGGTCACCGCGCCCGCACGCATGTCCGCCGCCGCGAGCGAGGCCTTGATCGAGAGCCGGTCGAGTTCGGCGACACCGGCCGACGGATCCAGCGCAGCCCGGGCGCGCAGTGCCGCCTGCACCGCCCGCCCGTCGACCTGCCCCTCGAGGTCACCGCGCAGGTCGGACGCTTCGAGGCGGGCGAGCCACGGCCCGTCCATCCCCAGACGGGCGGAGAGCGGGAGGGCCAGCCGCGCCTGCAGCCGGCTGCGGCCGTGCGCATGCCCGACAGTCATGGCCACGGCCACCGGTCCGAGCGCGCCGTCGCGGCTCGCGAAGGCGGGCAGCGCCGCGTCGAGCGCATTCGTCGTACCCCCGGGGGCTGAGTGCCGCAGCGCCAGCGTGGCCGGGCCGCCCTGCAGGGCGCCCGGGGCACCGGCGATCGACGCCAGCACCAGCTTTGCCTCCACGGATGCCGGCGCGGCACCGGTGCTGCCCTTGAGCGCGAGTTCGAGGTCCGACACCGACCAGCGGCCTGCAGCCGGATCCAGCGCGATCGCCAGGCGCGCCTGCAGCGCGAGGTCGGCCGCCGGCTGGGCACTGCGCAGCCGCGCCTGCAGGCGAACCGGCGCAGGCTCGGCCCGACCCAGCCCGCGCGCGCTCGCCGTGACACCCGAGGCCTCGAGCCGGCGCCCCGTCCGCTCGTCGTGCCACTGTACACGTCCATCGCGGATGTCCAGTTCGGCGATCTCGACGGCAAGCCCGCCGTGAGGCGGGTGTTCGCGAGCAGGCCGCCCCGAAGGTCCGAGCAGATCGTCGAAGTCGGTACGACCGTCCGCCTGCCGTCGCAGCGTGAGCCGCGGCGAATCCAGCCGGACCTCGCGAACCACCAGCCGACCGGCGAGCAGCGGCAGCACGGCCACCGACACACGCGCGAGTTCCATCGCTGCGAACTCGCCCTGCCCGCCGGCGCCCGACAGGGTCACGCCGCGAGCCTCGAGCGCGGGCACCGGCAGCACGGACAGGCTGAGGCCACCGGCGATCTCCAGTCGACGATCGAGGCGGGCGGAGACCTGCTCGACCAGTTCGCGCTGGATCCGGGGCCCGTCGAAGGTCGCGAGCAGCCACGCGACCCCGGCCAGCCCGGCGAGCATCATCACCCCCAGCACGCCGATCGCCGCGCGCAGCGCTCGACGCAGCCACGGGCCCCGCGCAGCCGCGGGGGCGGACGGCTGGGAGCGCGGACGAACCGAAGGGCCGCGCGGGCGGGCAGGCGGGGGCACGGGAAGCGGCCGACCCTGACGGGCCGGGCGTGGCAGACGATGACCGGATTCTAGCGGGCGGGCGGGCGCGCGACGCGGCCCATGTGGCAGGCGCACCCGGCGATGGGCGGCCCATCCGGCGATGCCACCCGCGGGGCGAGGGGCGCACGCGGGACGCGCACCGCAGCGGCATGGCGGGGCGTGGGGGACGGCGCGCGCAGGGACGTGCCAGCCGCGCGTGCCCGGCGGTGCTTGCGGGGCGGAGGCGGCCTGCAGGAAGAGCGGGCCGACGGCCGCGTCCTGCCGGCCCGTGGCCGCGGTCGGCGGGTCGGATACGGTACGCTGCACCCCTCGTCCTGTCCTGCCCTGCCCTGCCGTCGGCACACCCTGCTGCCGATACCCCGACCCGGTCTCCGATGCCAGCCGCCGACGACACGACCGCCGCCCCCCCGGCCACCAGTCAGCGCGACGCGGTCGCCCCGTACGTCACGCGCGACGGTTCGACCATCCGGGAGTTGATGCACCCGGCGGTGCAGGGCAACCGCGCCCAGAGCCTGGCCGAGGCGATCGTCCCTCCGGGCGGTCACACCCACCTGCATCGGCATGCGCAGACCGAGGAGATCTATCACTTCCTCCGCGGACGCGGACAGATGCGCCTGGGCGGCCGATCGTTCGCGGTCGCCGCCGGCGACACGGTATGCATCCTGCCCGGGACACCGCACGCGCTGCTCAACGACGGCATCGAGGATCTGGTCCTGCTCTGCGCCTGCTCGCCCGCCTACGCCCACGACGATACCGAACTGCTCTGACTTCAGGCGACCCGCGCCCGGCGCGGCGCTACGGTG
>JBIPNU010000508.1:0-2754 GCA_044370615.1 Burkholderiales bacterium | reverse complement strand
ATGTCCTCGCGCGCCTCCAGCATCCGCCGCATGCCCTCGCGCACGATGACCGCCAGTTCGTAGCCCCAGCACGGGTCGTAGGCGATGCAGTTGGGATAGGTGGAGGCGACCAGGTGGCTGGAACCGTCCTGGTGCTGCAGCCCTTCCCCGGCGAGCGTGGTGCGCCCGGAGGTGGCGCCCACCAGAAAGCCGCGCGCGCGCATGTCGGCCGCCGCCCAGATGAGATCGCCGATGCGCTGGAAGCCGAACATCGAGTAGAACGCGTAGAACGGCAGCATCGGCAGCCCGTGCGTGGAATAGCTCGTGGCCGCGGCGAGCCAGGACGAGATCGCGCCCGCCTCGGTGATCCCCTCCTCCAGGATCTGTCCGTCCCGCGCCTCCTTGTAGTAGACGAGTTCGTCGCGGTCCTCGGGCTCGTAGAGCTGGCCGACCGCCGAATAGATCGCCACCTGGCGGAACAGCGACTGCATGCCGAAGGTGCGCGCCTCGTCGGCGACGATAGGCACGACGCGCGGCCCGAGCTGCGGGGCGCGCAGCAGCTGGCCCAGCAGGTTGACGAACACCATCGTGGTCGACTGGTCCCGCCCGCCCGATCCCGCAAGCGCCCTGGCGAATTCGGACAGCGGGGGCACCGGCAGCGGCGGGGCCTCGGCCGAACGCTGCGGCAGGTAGCCGCCCAGGGCGGCGCGGCGCGCGTGCAGGTAGCGCATCTCGGCGCTGTCCTCGGACGGGCAGTGGAACTGCAGCCCGGTCACCGCCTCGCGCGTGAGCGGCAGCGCGAAACGCTCGCGGAAGGCGAGCAGCGCCTCGTCGTCGAGCTTCTTCTGCTGGTGGGTACCCATGCGCCCCTGCCCCCAGTGGCCCATGCCGTAGCCCTTCTTCGTCTGGGCGAGGATCACCGTCGGCTGGCCGCGATGGCGTACCGCGGCGTGGTAGGCCGCGTGGATCTTCACCGGGTCGTGCCCCCCGCGCCGCAGCCGGTCGATGTCGGCATCGGTGAGGTGGGCGACCAGCGCCTGCAGTTCCGGATACTTGTTGAAGAAATGCTCGCGGTTGAAGCGCCCGTCGGTCGCCGCGTACTTCTGGAACTCGCCGTCGACCGTCTCGTGCAGGCGACGCAACAGGACCTCGTCGTGGTCGCGCGCGAACAGCGGGTCCCAGTCCGAGCCCCAGAGCAGCTTCACCACGTTCCATCCGGCGCCGGCGAACAGGCCCTCGAGTTCCTGGATCATCGACCCGTTGCCGCGCACCGGGCCATCGAGCCGCTGCAGGTTGCAGTTGACGACGAAGACCAGATTGTCGAGCCCTTCGCGGCCCGCGAGCGACAGGCCCGCGAGCGACTCCGGCTCGTCCATCTCGCCGTCGCCGACAAACGCCCAGACCTTGCGGGCGGCGGTCTCGAGCAGCCCGCGGTGCTCGAGATAGCGCATGAAGCGCGCCTGGTAGATCGCATTGACCGGTCCGAGCCCCATCGATGCGCACGCGAACTGCCAGAAGTCGGGCATCGACCACGGGTGGGGATACGAGGACAGGCCACCGCCGCCCCCCTCCCGGCGGTAGCGGTCGAGTTGCGACTCGCTGATGCGTCCCTCGAGGAAGGCGCGCGCGTAGACGCCCGGCGCCGAATGCGGCTGCAGGTAGACGACATCGCCGTCTCGACCGGCACGAAAGAAATGGTTGAAGCCGACTTCGAACAGGTCGGCTGCCGACGCATAGCTCGCGATGTGACCGCCCAGTTCGGGATGCGCCCGGTTGGCGCGCACCACCATCGCGAGCGCGTTCCAGCGGATGATCGCCGACAGTCGGCTCTCCACGTCGAGGTCACCCGGGTAGGCGGGCTGGTCTTCCAGCGCGATGGTGTTGCGATAGGGCGTGTTGAGCACCGGCGGCAGCGGCACCCGCCGGGCACGCGCGCGATCGAACAGCCGGCGCAGCAGGAAGGTCGCGCGCTCGGCACCCTCTCGCGCGAATACCTGGTCGAAGGCCTCCAGCCACTCGCGGGTCTCGACCGGGTCGGCGTCCGGGGGCTGCACGCGAACGAAGGCCCCGGGTACGGTCCCGGGCGGGGGAAGGGGCTCCATGGTCGACTCCTCGCGCATCGCGCTCTGGAAGGACAGCCCCGAAATGGTAGCCGCGAGCGAACGGCACGGGGTGCCGATTTCGCTGATCGACAACGTGCCGTACGGCATGAGATGCTGGCGAACCGTCGTCTGACGGAATATCGTGCTTCCCATGCGACGAACGCCATCATCAGGGCCGGGCCGGACCGCGTCCGCGCGGCGGGCAGCGGCCATCCCGCTCGATCGCACCGATCTGCGCATCCTCGCCGAACTGCAGCGCGATGCGCGCATCTCCAACGTCGCGCTCGCCGCGGCCGTGGGGCTCTCGCCCTCGCCCTGCCTCGCACGGGTCCGCGCGCTGGAGGCCGCGGGCGTGATCGCCCGCTACGCGGCGCTGCTCGACGCGCAGGCGGTCGGCCTGGAGGTGAACGTGTTCATCCAGGTCGCGCTCGAGCGCCAGGTCGAACCGCTGCTCGACCGCTTCGAGCACGCCGTGCGAGAGCGCCCCGAGGTCATGGAGTGCTACCTGATGACCGGCGACGCCGACTACCTGCTGCGCGTGGTGGTACCCGACGTGCGCGCGCTCGAACGCTTCATCGTCGACGTGCTCTCGCGGCTGCCGGGCGTGGGCAGCATCAAGTCGAGCTTCGCGCTCAAGCAGGTGAAGTACGACACCGCGCTGCCGCTCTCGGGC
>JBIPNU010000507.1:0-2755 GCA_044370615.1 Burkholderiales bacterium | reverse complement strand
GCAGGTCGCGCGCGCGAACAGATATCGAGCGCGATCAGCGCGTAGATCCGGGCTGCGCTGACCAGCGTGTCGATCGGGATCTCCTCGGCGCGGGGTCCGATGCGCCGCCCGCGCGGCCCGATCTTGATCGCCGGGATGCCCAGCTCGTTGTAGATGTTGGTGTCGGTCCAGATGCTCGCCCGGTCGGGCGCCTCGTGCCGCATCGGGACGCCGAACAGATGGCGGTGCACGGCGTGGGCGGTCTCCACCAGCGGCTCCACGCCGCGGCCCTCGTGACCCAGCAACGACTTGTACAGGTCGAGTTCGAACTCCACGCCGAGGCCGCGCAGCACGTCCTCCAGTTCGCACTGGATGTCGCGCGGCCGCACCTGCGGCGGCATGCGGATGTCGACGTAGATCGAGCACACCCCCGGGAAGTAGTTCGGCCGGTAGGGTGCGCCGCCCTCGATGGCGCCGATGTTGACCTTCGGATGGAGGGGGCCGGTCGGCGACTGGTACACGCGAGTCTTCTCGAACGCGTCGCCCCACTGCTCGATGGCGGCGATCACGCGCGTCATCTTGACGATCGCGTTCAGCTCGCCCATCGGCATCGCCTCGCGGTCCGAGCCCCAGGCCGCCTCGGCGCGGCCGAAGACCGAGATCCGCGCCTGCACGACCCCGGTCTGCGTCCAGACGATGTTGAGATCCGAGCAGTCGGCCACCACCGCGTAGTCGGTATGCATGCCGTGGGCCAGCAGATGCCTCGTGCCGGTACCCTCGCCCCGGTATTCGCGGCTCTGCCAGGGACCGATCGGCGAGCGCGAGATCTCGCCCACGACCGCGGCGCAGACCACATCGCCCTTCAGCGGGACACCGCTCGCGCGCAGCGCCTTGGCCGCGATCATGAACGAGGCGACGCCGCCCTTCATGTTGGACACGCCCAGGCCGCGCACCACGTCCCCGGCGATGGATCCGCGCAGCATCGCCTGCGGTTCGACCTCGCGCACCATGCGCAGGTCCTCGTCGGTGCCGGTGAAGCTGGTGTCGGTGTGACCGTTGAAGCCCAGGCTCAGCCCGCCACCGGTGCCCTTGAGGATCCCGACCGCGTTCGGGCGTCCCGGCTCCACCTCCTGGCGCACCGCTTTCAGCCCCTGGGCGGCAAACCACTCGAGGATGTAGTCGGCGACCGCCTTCTCCTGGCCGGTGGGACTGGGGATGTCGGTGATCGCGCAGGCGAGCCCCGCGAGCTCGTCGCGGTCGATGCAGGCGAGGACTCGCGCTGCCGTGTCCTGGTCGAATGCCATGATGCTCCTCCCTGATGAGACGCAGGCTGACATGCACGCGGCATCCGGGCCGCACGCGCAGCGCCGGGCACCGCCGGGGCGAGGTCGGCCGGGCAGCGGCCCGGGACACCGCCCTCGAAACGGGCTAGGGGTCGATCGTGATGTTGGCGGTCCTGACGACCTCGCGCCACAGCGCGATCTCGCGCACGAGGGTTTCGCGGAACGCCGCCCCGTTGCCGCCCACGACCTCCCAGCCGAGGTTCTCGAGGTTGGTTCGCCCCTGGCCGGTGGTGACCACCTGCGCGAGCGCGGACTCCAGCCGCGCGCGTACCTCCTTCGGCAGGCCGCGCGGCGCCGCGAACGCCTGCCACGAGTAGATCTCCATGTCCCGATAGCCCAGTTCGGTCAGCGTCGGCAGGTCGGGGAACTGCGCGATCCGCTTGCCGCTGGTCACGCCCATCGCGCGCAGGCGTCCTCCCCGGATATGGTTGGCAGCGCTGCCCAGGCTGGTGAAGGTGAAGTCGACCTCTCCGCCGATCATCGCCGCCATCGTCGCGCCCGCGCCCTTGAACGGCACGATGATGCCGCGGGTACGGGTGCGGATCATGAACAGCTCGGCGGTGAGGTGACCCGACGATCCCATGCCCGCGACCCCGAAGGTGTGCTTGCCCGGGCTGGCGGTCATCAGCGCCACCGCCTCCTTCGCGCTGGTCGCCGGCACCTTCATGCTGGAGACGAGCACGTTGGGCGTGCGCGCGCTCATCGCCAGGTGGTCGAAGTCGCGCAGCGAGTCGTACTGCAGATCCTTGTAGGTGACCATGTTGATCGCGAAGGTGCCCACCGAGCCGATCAGGATCGTGTATCCGTCCGGTGCCGACTTCGCGGCGAGCGTGGCGCCGATCGTGCTGTTGGCCCCGGCGCGGATGTCCACCAGCACCGGCTGACCGAGTACGTCCTGCAGCCGGGCCGCGACTTCGCGACCGACGACATCGGAAGGCCCGCCCGCGGCGAAGGGCTGGATCATCCGGATCGGCCGGTTGGGCCAGGCCTGCGCGAGGCTGCAGGCCGCGGTGGCGAGGCCGCAGACGAGGAGGGCGAGGGAGGCGAGCGGGCGCAGGAGCGAAGTCATGGCAGGGGCAGGCATCGAGTGGAGGAAGGGCTCGCCGGGCAGGCCGGCGGTCGAGGTCGCGCGGACCGCGGCGGGCGTCCCCGCGCATCGTGCCCCGAGCGGGTGGCGCGTGACCACCCGCGCGGCCTGCGAGCGTGCGCCGTGGCGGTCAAGTCGGCGACCCGGCGGCCACGGGCACCGCGAGGGGGACGGGCGCCGGCGACGGCTCCCCGCGCAGCAGCGAGGCGGCGCGCTCGGCCATCATCAGCACGCAGGCGTTGATGTGGGCGGACACCAGGTCCGGCATCGCCGAGGCGTCGACCACCCGCAGCGCAGCCACGCCGCGAACCCGCAGCTCGGGATCGAGCACCGCCTGCGTGTCGTC
>JBIPNU010000506.1:0-2760 GCA_044370615.1 Burkholderiales bacterium | reverse complement strand
CGGAACGATCGTGAACGGGTTGGTCCAGAAGGTGCCGAGGACCATGGCCGGAAGGTTCACCCGGAACATCACCGCGAGCAGCGTGCCGGTGACGATCTGCAGCGGACCGGGAATCAGCCCGGTGAACAATCCGATCGCAACGCCCCCCGCCACCGAGCGCCGATGCAGGTGCCAGAGGTTATGGTGCGTGAGCAGCGACCCGAACTTCGCCAGGAAGCGGTTCTCGAGGATCGTCGAGTGGCTCGGCAGGTACTTTCTGAAGAGTTTGCGCGGCACGAGCGGGTGCAACCCGGAAGAGGACCGGCGACTGTAGCGCAACTGTCCGCTGACGGGTACGACATGCGGAACGCCGGACCGAACCCGTGACCGTGGCGGCGATCGGCTGGGTCGCCGGGATTGTTGCGCTGCAAACGGCGCCCGCGCTACCCGGGCCAGTCGTGCTGGCGGCGCTGGCGGCCCTGGCGGCGGGGCTTCTGATCGGCGCTCGCCCGGGTGCCTGCCCGCATGAGCGCCTGCGGACGGGGGGCATCCTGGTCGCGGCGGTGCTGGCCGGATACGCCTGGGCGGGCAGCCTCGCGACCCTGCGACTCGCCGATACGCTGCCCACCGCATGGGAGCGCCGCGACATCGAACTCGTCGGGGTGATCGCGGAACTGACCCAGCCGGTCGCGCGCGGCACCCGGCTGGTGCTCGACGTGGAGGCGGTGCTCACGCCCGGGGCCCGGGTGCCGCGCCGCATCCTGCTGGCCTGGCATCACGGACCTCCCGCCGCGGCAGGCGCGACGCGCGGGCTCCACGGGGCGCCTCGGGCGGGGGAGCGCTGGCACCTGCGGGTTCGCCTGCGCCGCGCGCACGGCGCGGTCAATCCGCACGGGTTCGACGTCGAGGCCTGGCTGCTCGAGCGCGGGCTGCGCGCCACGGGACACGTGCGGCTCGCGCTTGCGCGGGTGGACGAGCAGGCGTCGGGCTTCGGGTACCGGCTCGAGCGATGGCGGGAGTCGATCCGCGCGCGTCTGCTCGACGGGCTGGGCGATCGGCGCTACGCCGGGGTGGTGCTCGCGCTGGCGATCGGCGATGCCGCGGCAATCCCGCCGGAGCAATGGGCCGCGTTCGGTCGCGCCGGCATCACCCACCTGCTGAGCATCTCCGGGCTGCACGTCACGTTGCTCGCCGGCCTGGCTGGCCTGCTGGTCGATCGCCTGTGGCGCCGACGGGCGGCGTGGCTCGCGCGATGCCCGGCGCGCCGCGCTGCCGTGGTGGCTTCGCTGCTCGTGGCCACCGGCTATGCGCTGCTGGCCGGATTCGGCGTGCCGGCGCGGCGGACCGTGTGCATGCTGGCAGTGGCGGCGATCGCGCGGTGGCGCGGGGCCCCGGTGCGGCC
Organism: Burkholderiales bacterium; assembly: GCA_044370615.1. Taxonomy (GTDB): domain Bacteria; phylum Pseudomonadota; class Gammaproteobacteria; order Burkholderiales; family CAIKXV01; genus CAIKXV01. Next base: position 1,379 of record JBIPNU010000506.1, on the reverse strand, counting down.
CGGGCCGCTGCTTGCGCGCGCCGCGGCCGCGGTGACCGTGATGGATCCCTGGGCGGTGCTGAGCGTCGGGTTCTGGCTGTCCTTCGGCGGCGTCGCCGTGCTGATGCTGACCGCGCTGGCGGACGCCGGGCCGACGCCGGGGACGACGCCTGCCGCGGGCGCGACCCGGGCGCGGCTCGGGCGGGCGGGTCGGGCGGCGGTGGGATGGGCACGGGTGCAGGGCCGGATGTCGATCGCGCTCGTGCCTGCGAGCCTCGCCCTGTTCCAGCAGGTACCCCTGCTCGGGCCGATCGCCAACGCAGTGGCGATCCCGCTCGTGGGCACGCTGGCCGTGCCTGCCGCGGTCGCCGCTGCGCTGCTCCCCGTGCCGGGCCTGCCCGCGCTGGCGCACGCGCTCGCCACCGCCGGACTGGCTCCGGTCGAGTGGCTGGCCGGCCTCCACGGGGCGGTCTGGACGCGTTCGGCCCCACCGCCCTGGGCGGTGGCGCTCGCGCTTGTCGGTACCCTCTGGTGGTTGCTGCCGCCCGGCTGGCCGCTGCGGCACGCGGCGCTGGCCCTGCTGCTGCCCCTGCTGCTTGCCGGGGGGCCGCGGCCGGTGGCGTCCGGCACGATGGAACTGACGGTGATCGATGTCGGCCAGGGACTGGCGGTGCTCGTGCGCACCGCCGAGGGCGCGGTGCTCTACGACACCGGTCCGGCCTGGAGCGCCTCGGATGCCGGCTCGCGCATCGTGGTGCCGCTGCTGCGTGCGCTTGGCGTGCCGGCGCTCGCTCTGGTCGTCGTGTCGCACGAGGACAGCGACCACGCCGGCGGCGCAGCCTCGGTGCTGCAGGCCGTACCGTCGGGGGGGCTGCTCTCCTCGCTGCGCGAGGCACACCCGCTGACCGTGCTCGCACCCGCCGCCACCCGCTGCCACGCCGGGCAGCGCTGGTCGCTGGGCGGGGTGGACTTCGAGGTGCTGCACCCCCACTGGGACAGCTATGCGGGGAGGCTGCCCGACAACGAGCGCAGTTGCGTGCTCGCGGTGCGCGCGTCGGGATTCCGGGTACTGCTCATGGGTGATGCCGGCGAGCGCAGCGAGGCTGCGATGATCGCGCGCGGTGCGGACCTCGGCGCGGATGTCCTGGTCGTGGCCCACCACGGCGCGGCGAGCGCCACGACCAGCCGCTTCCTCTCGGCGGTCGCGCCGCAGTTCGCGCTCATCTCCGCGGGGTATCGCAACCGCTTCGGTCATCCACACCCGGACGTGCTGGCGCGGCTGGAGACGGCCGGCGCGCGGGTGCTGCGTACCGACGAGAGCGGCGCGATCCTGCTGCGGGTCGAGCCCGGCGCCGTATACGCGCGGGCGTGGCGGCAGGAGTCACCTCGCTACTGGCGCA
>JBIPNU010000505.1:0-2766 GCA_044370615.1 Burkholderiales bacterium | reverse complement strand
CTCCTCAGTCCGCGCGGACGATCAGGTGATCGACCAGAACCCCGGGCGTCTTCACTGCATCGGGCGCGATCACCCCGATCGGCACGATGCTCTCGGGCTCCGCGATCACCGTGCCACCCGCCAGCGCCATGACCGGGTTGAAGTTCTGGGCGGTGAGCAGGTAGCTGAGGTTGCCCACGTAGTCGGCCTGCCAGGCGCCGATCAGCGCAAAGTCGCCGCGCAGGGGCGTCTCGACCAGATAGCGGCGCCCCTCGACCTCCACGCTGGGCTTGCCTTCCTCGACCTCGGTGCCCAGGCCCGTGGGCGTGAGGACTCCGCCCAGCCCCATCCCGGCGGCGCGGATACGCTCCACCAGCGTGCCCTGCGGGACGAGGTCGACTTCGATCTCGCCCGAGATCATCCGCTGCTGCGTCTCGGGATTGAGTCCGATGTGCGAGGTCACCACCTTCGCCACCGCGCCTGCGGAAATCAGCTTGCCGATACCCCGCCCTGGCTTGGCGGTATCGTTGGCGATCACGGTCAACCCCCGAGCCTGCCGCGCGACCAGCGCATCGATCAGACGCTCCGGAGAGCCCACGCCCATGAATCCGCCGATCAGCAGGCTTGCCCCATCGGGGATCTGCCGGGCGGCGACCTCGGCCTTCATCGCGCCTTTCATGACGTCACCTCGCTGTGATCCGCCACCGCCGCGCGTGCTGCACGTGCGATCACGAGTTCCTCGTTCGTCGGGATCACCATGACCGTCGTGCGCGCGAAGTCCGACGAGATCACCGTGTCGTTGGCGCCGTTGCGGGCATGGTCGATCTCGATGCCCAGCCACGCCAGTCGCTCGCAGATGCGCGCCCGGATGTACCGCGAGTTCTCGCCGATGCCGCCGCAGAACACCAGTGCATCGACGCCCCCGAGCGCCGCGGTCATCGCGCCGATCTCGCGCTGGCAGCGGAAGACGAAATAGTCGATCGCTTGCGTGGACTCCACCGTCCCGGCAGCCTCGAGGATGCGCATGTCGTTCGAAAGCCCGGACAGGCCGAGCAGACCGGACTTTCGGTAGAGCAGGTCGGTGATCTCGCCCGCGCCCATGCCGCGCTGGCCCATCAGGTAGAGCAGCACGCCGGGGTCGACCTGACCGCACCGCGTGCCCATCGGCAGGCCGTCGAGCGCGGAAAACCCCATGGTCGAGGCCATCGAGCGGCCGCCCTGGATCGCGCACATCGAGGCGCCATTGCCGAGGTGGGCGACGATAACCCTGCCTTCGTAGAGCCGCGGCGCAACCGAGGCGAGATGGGCGGTGATGTACTCGTAGCTGAGGCCATGGAAGCCGTAGCGCCGCACGCCCTGGTCATAGAGTTCACGCGGCAGCGCGAACGCGTCGTTGACCCACGGATGCGACCGATGGAACGCCGTATCGAAGCACGCCACCTGCGGGGTCCGGGGAAAGGCTTTCGCGGCCGCGCGGATACCCGCGAGGTTGTGAGGCTGGTGAAGGGGGGCGAACGGACTCAGCGATTCGAGCGTGTCGAGGACCGTGCCGTCGATCATCACGGGCATCGCGTAGGCGTCACCGCCGTGCACTACCCGATGCCCGACGGCGGCCAGGTCGAGCGATGACCACTCGCGCCGAAACCCCTCGATCACCGTGCGCAGCGCGTCGGCGTGGGAGTCGAGGTCTCCTCGGGCGGCGATGCGCTGCCCGTCCCCGCGCGACAGCCGCAGCGACCCCCCGGTACCGATCCGATCCACCAGGCCGGTGCCCAGCGGGGCGTCGCCTTCCGTGGGAAACAGCGCGACCTTCAGCGAAGAAGAGCCTGCATTGATCGTGAGGACGGCCCGTGTCATGACGCGCTCCGGCTGTGCTGGTCGATCACGGCGACCGCGCACGAGGCGAGGCGGGCCATCGGGCTGTCCGAGCGGGAGTTGAGAATCACCGGCACCCGCGCACCAAGCAGGACGCCGGCCGCCTCGCCGTGGCTGATGTAGGCGAGCTGCTTCGCCAGCATGTTCCCTGCATCCAGGTCCGGGACCACCAGGATGTTGGCGCGGCCGGCGACCTCGCCGCCAAGCCCTTTGGTTCGGGCGGCACCGGGGTCGATTGCGTTGTCCATCGCGAGGGGGCCCTCGACAATCCCGCCCTTGATCTGACCGCGCTCGGCCATCTTCGACAGCAGCGCGGCGTCGACGGAGGAGGGAATCGCCGGGTTGACCGTCTCCACCGCGCTCAACACCCCCACGCGAGGCTCCATGCCGAGGGAGCGGGCGAGGTCGATGGCGTTCTGGCAGATATCCACCTTCGTCGCGAGGTCGGGCGCGATGTTGATGGCCGCGTCGGTCACCAGCAACGGCTCGGGGCGCCCGGGCACGTCCATCACGAACACGTGCGTGAACCGGCGGCCCACGCGCAATCCGGTGGAGCGCTCGAGCATCGGACGCAACAGGTCATCGGTGTGCAGGTGCCCCTTCATCACCGCCCCGACGCGTCCCTCGTGCACCAGCGCGCAGGCTCGGGCGGAGGCCGCTGCATCGCCCTCGATGTCGACGATCTCCGTTCCCTCGAGCGTCTCGCCCATCTCCTGCGCGGCGATCCGAATCTTCGATTCGCGCCCGATGAGTACAGGCACGATCAGGCCTTCGCGCGCCGCAAGCAGCGCGCCACCCAGCGCGTTCGCATCGTCCGGGCATACCACCGCCACCGGCAGCGCCGGCAGCGTCCGGGCGGTCTCGAGCAGCGCTTCGAAATGCCGGTGCCGCTGGACGATGAGGCCCGGAACG
>JBIPNU010000504.1:0-2768 GCA_044370615.1 Burkholderiales bacterium | reverse complement strand
TGACTCCTCCACGGTCCCGCCGTGCGCCGACACGCGCCGACGCTCGGTCTGCGGCCTGCTTGCCGCCGGCAGCGCACTGGCGGCCACCGGCGCCCGCGCACAACCGGCGTGGAAACCCTCCCGCACCGTCGAACTGGTGGTGTTCGCCAGCGCGGGCGGCGGCAACGACAAGGCCGCGCGAGCGCTGCAGAAGATCTGGTCGGACAACAAGATCGTCGATGCGGTGGTCGTCAACCGCGTCGGCGGCGGCGGGACGCTCGCCTACACCTACGTGAGCCAGAAGACGGGCGACGCGCATCACATCGCCATCGCGCAGGCCGGCATCCTCACCAACCAGCTCGCCGGCCGCACCCCGCTGTCGCTTGCGGACATGACGGTACTGCCCTACATCGGCACCGAGCCGGTATCGCTCTCCGTGCGTACCGACTCACCGATCCGCACGCTGAAGGACTTCGCCGACCGGCTGCGCAAGGACCCGTCCTCCCTCACGATCTCTCCCGGCAGCACGCTCGCGAGCACCAACCATTTCGTGGTCGCCCTGCTCGCCCGCGCCGTCGGCGCCGACCCGCGCAAGCTGCGCATCGTGACCTTCGGAGGGGGAGCCGAGGCCGCCGCCAACGTGCTGGGCGGACACATCGACGCGATGGTCAACGCCTCCAACAACGCGGTGCCGCACGTGCAGGCCGGCAAGATGCGCATCCTCGGGCTCGCCTCGCCCAAGCGGGTGGCCTCGCTGCCCGACGTGCCCACCTTCCGCGAATCGGGCTTCGACGTGCTGCAGGACAGCTGGTACGTCTTCGTCGGCCCTCGCGGCCTCACCGCGCCCCAGGTGGCGTTCTGGGACGACGTGTTCGCGCGCACGATGAAGACGCCGGAGTGGAAGAAGTTCGTCGCCGACAACGGCTGGGAGTACGGCTTCATGCCTTCGCGCGAGAACGAGGCGTTCCTGCGCAAGGAATGGGAGGAGGCCCGGTCCATCATGTCCGACCTGGGCGTGCTGAAGGGCTGAGGTGACCGGCACGCCCGCGCCGCCGGGAGAGCCGGCACCCCCCTCGCCGGCCGGCGCCTCGGCGGTCGCCAGCGCGGTCAAGGGCTCGCGCTCGCTCGCGGGCTTCGTGCTGGCTACGGTCACCCTGGCGCTGGCGATCGCGTATCTGTCCGCCACGCTGGCCATGCCCTCGCCAGCGATCGCAGACCCGCTGGGTCCGCAGATCTTTCCGCTGCTCATCTGCGCGGGACTGCTGCTCACCGCCGCGCTGCTGGCTCTGGAGGCGTGGCGATCCGACGGCGTCACGCACCGCGAGGCGCACGGGCCACCGATCGCGCAGTCGCTGCGGGTGGTGGGCGGTATCGCCGCATGGACCGCGCTCTACTTCCTCGGCTTCGAGCGCCTAGGCTTCCCGATCGCCACCACCCTGTTCCTCGCCGGGCTGATGATGGTCTTCCATGGTCGCCCCTCGACAAGCCTCGCCTGCGCGGCGGGCTTCAGCGCGGGGGCGTGGCTGCTGTTCACCCAGCTGCTCGCGGTGCGGCTGCCCGCGGGACTGCTCCCCCTCTGATCCATGGACGCGTTCGGGTACCTGCTGCAGGGCTTCTCGGTCGCCGCCACGCCGGCCAACCTGGGCTACGTGTTCCTGGGCTGCGTGCTGGGCACGGTGATCGGCGTGCTGCCGGGCATCGGCCCCGCGGCGGCGATCGCGCTGCTGCTGCCGATCACCTACGGCGTCGAGCCCACCTCGGCGCTGATCATGCTCGCCGGCATCTACTACGGGGCAATGTACGGGGGATCCACCACCTCCATCCTGATCAACACCCCGGGGGAGTCCTCGTCGGTGATGACCGCGCTGGATGGCTATCGCATGGCCCGCAACGGCCGCGCGGGAGCCGCGCTCGCGGTATCGGCCATCGCCTCGTTCGTCGCGGGTACCGTGTCGGTGATCCTGCTCACGCTGCTCGCCAAACCTCTGGCCGCCTTCGCGCTGCGCTTCGGCCCGGCCGAATACTTCACGCTGATGCTCTTTGCGATGACCTCGGTGGCCGCGCTCACCGGGCCCTCGCTGCCGCGCGGCCTGCTATCCCTGTTCCTCGGGCTGATGCTCGCCACCGTCGGCATCGACCTGCAGAGCGGGCAACAACGCTTCACGTTCAACCTGCCGGAACTGCAGGACGGGATCGGTTTCGTGGTCGTCGTGGTCGGCCTGTTCGCGCTCGCCGAGGTGTTCAGCGGCCTGGAGGACCTGCTGCGCGGCCGCCCCGAGGTGGTCCGCCTGTCCGGCTCGCTGTGGCTCACCCGGGATGAATGGCGGCGCTCGGTGATGCCGATCGTGCGCGGCACCGGCATCGGGTTCTTCAAGGGCGTGCTGCCGGGCGCGGGCGCGACCATCGCCACCATCGTCTCCTACAGCGTCGAGCGCATGCTCTCGCGCGAACGGCACCGCTTCGGCACCGGCATGATCGAAGGCGTGGCCGGGCCGGAAGCCGCGAACAATGCCTCGACCGGCGGCGCGATGGTGCCACTGCTCACGCTGGGTATCCCGGGATCGGGCTCGACGGCCATCCTGCTTGCCGCCTTCATCATGTACGGCCTGCAGCCCGGCCCCATGCTGTTCGAGAAGCGCCCCGACCTCGTGTGGGGGCTGATCGCCAGCATGTACATCGGCAACGTGGTGCTGCTGATCCTCAACCTGCCGCTGGTGGGCGTGTTCGTGCGGCTGCTGCGCATCCCGATCGGCCTGCTGCTGCCGATGGTGATCTCCATCTCCGCCATC
>JBIPNU010000039.1:0-10478 GCA_044370615.1 Burkholderiales bacterium | reverse complement strand
GCCGGCCGCAGCGACAGGCCCCGGCGTGCCTCCGGTGGTGTCTGCGGGCCCGGGCGCGGTGCCCGGCCTGGTCATTCCGCCCTCGGCGGTGGGCAAGCTGCCGTCCGGCCCGGCTGCGCCGCCGGCGCCCGCCGCTGGCGCCGCGCCAGCGGCCGCTGCCGCCGATGCGGCGCCAGCGGTCGCCGAGCAGAAGCTCTTCGACGCGGCCCAGCAGTCGCGCCGGATCGGCAACTTCGCCGGCGCTATCAACGATTTCCAGGCGCTGGTCAAGGGCAACCCCCGCAGCCGCCTCGCGCCGGCCGCGCAGTACTGGATCGGCGATTCCCACTTCAACCTGCGCGAGTACCGGGCCGCCATCGCGGCGCAGCGGCAACTGCTCGCGAACTGGCCGGACAGCGACCTGGTGCCCGACGCGATGCTCAACATCGCCAGTTCCCAGTCCGAACTCGGCGAGACTGCGGCGGCCCGGCGCACGATGGAGGATCTGGTCGCGCGGCATCCGAAGTCGGAGGCGGCCGAACGGGCCCGCCAGCGCCTCGCCGGTCGGAAGTAGCCGCGTGCCGGGCGACACACCGGGTAGCGCGCGCCCGAGCCTGCTCGGGCTCGGGCATCCGTCCCCGGGCCTGCGCGGGTCGGTCGATCACTGGCGGTATGGTCGGGCGATGCATCCGGTCGGTGCCGCGCGCACGGCACCGCGCGGTGAACAGCCGCAATCCCTCCGGCCAGCGAGCCCGGGCCCTCGCCTGCACGCGGCCCCGCATCGTCTCGCGCCAACCCCTGCCGGCTCCAGCGGCCGCTCCCCGATGCCCGGACTCGAACCTGCGTCAGGAGGCGACCTCCCGGCGCTTCACCGCTAGATGGCCCGGCCTCGCGCGGTCGTGCTGCTCTCGGGCGGGCTCGACTCGGCCACGGTGCTGGCGATCGCGGTGGCCGGCGGCTTCGAGGCGCACGCGCTGTCGGTCGACTACGGCCAGCGCCACGCCGCCGAACTGGACGCGGCCCGCCGAGTCGCGCACGCACTGGGTGCCGCCTCGCATCGCGTCGCGACGGTCGATCTCGGCCAGTTCGGTGGCTCGGCGCTTACCGATCCGACGATCGCCGTGCCCACCGACGGTCCGTCCCCGGGCATCCCGGTCACCTACGTCCCGGCGCGCAACACGCTGATGCTCGCCCTCGCGCTCGCGTGGGCCGAGGTGCTGGAGGCGCGCGACCTGTTCGTCGGGGTCAACGCCATCGACTACTCCGGCTATCCGGACTGCCGGCCGGCGTTCGTGGCGGCCTTCGAGGCGCTGGCGAACCTCGCCACGCGCGCGGGCGTGGAAGGGTCGCGGCTGCGACTGCACGCGCCCATCATCGATCTGGACAAGGCGCAGATCGTCAAGCTGGGCGCGAGCCTCGGCGTCGACTACGGACTCACCGTGTCCTGCTATCAGGCCTCGTCCGGGGGCCTCGCCTGCGGTCGCTGCGAGGCGTGCCGGCTGCGGCGGGAGGGATTCGCGCGCGCCGGCCTGCCCGACCCCACGCGCTACGCGCCTCCCGCGCCCTGAGGCACCGGGGGCGACCGATCCGCGCGGGCACCCGGTGCGCGGACTCGACCGGCGAGCCGGTCGCGTCCCCGAGCGTAGCCGCGGCCGCCGCGGTCGCCTGCGGGCGGACGCAGGCCGGCAGAGGCGAGGCCGCTGGCGCGAGGCGACCGGCGCGGGCGGGCAACGGCGACACCCGCGGAGCGCGCCGGGCTGCACGGTAGACTCGACCCCATGGAAGCCACTCCCTACACCGCCCCGATCGTGGTCGGCTTCGGCTTCGCGCTCGCCTTCGTGCTCGGCGCGACCGCCCAGCGTACCCACTTCTGCACGCTCGGCGCCGTATCGGACTGGGTGAACATGGGCGACACCGGGCGCATGCGGATGTGGCTGCTCGCCATCGCGGTGGCCATGCTCGGTGCGCATGCGATGCAGGCGGCCGGCTGGATCGACCTCGGGCGGTCGATCTACACCGGGTCGTCGTTCAACTGGGCGGGTTACCTGGTCGGCGGCGCGTGCTTCGGCACCGGCATGGTGCTTGCATCCGGTTGCGGCGCCAAGACGCTGGTGCGCATCGGTGCGGGCAACCTCAAGTCGCTGGTGGTCCTGCTGTGCCTGGGCATCTCGGCGGCGATGACCCTGCGTGGACTGTTCGGACAGTGGCGCGTGCAGTGGCTGCAGCCGCTGTCGGTGGACTTCGCGCGCTGGTCGCTGCCGACGCAGGACCTGCCCACGCTGCTCGCCGGCGGGGCGGCGTCGCGCGCGTTCTCGCTCGCGCTCGCCGCGACGCTCGCCATCGCGCTGCTCGCGTGGGTGTTCTCGAACCGCGAGTTCCGCCGCAACCGCGAGGCGATCATCGGTGGCCTGGTCGTCGGGCTGGTGGTCGCCGCGGGATGGTTCGTGACCGGCAGCCTCGGGTATCGCGAGAACCCGGACACGCTGGAGATGACGTTCCATGCGACGAACTCGCGGGCGGCCGAGTCCTTCAGCTTCGTGGCGCCGGTGGCCTACACGCTCGAGCTGCTGATGATGTGGACCGACCGTTCGCTGGGCCTGACCTTCGGCATCGCGGCCGTGCTGGGCGTGATCGCCGGTTCGGCGGCCGCGGCGCTGGCGACCGGTACCTTCCGATGGGAATCCTTCACGAACGCGGCCGACATGCGAGCCCACCTGCTGGGGGGCGTGCTGATGGGCTTCGGGGGCGTCACCGCGATGGGCTGCACCATCGGCCAGGGCCTGTCCGGCCTGTCCACGCTCGCGCTGGGCTCCTTCGTCACCTTCGCCGCCATCGTCGGCAGCGCTGCGGCAACCATGCGCTGGCAGTACTGGCGGCTGGAGCGGGCGGGCTGATCGGGTACCCCGGCCCGCGCGGGGCTGGAGCCCTGCAGGCTGGTCCGCGCCGGTGTCGTTGCGGGATTCCGCCGAGCGGCTATAATGCGCGGCTTCGCTCGATGGGGGCCGTTAGCTCAGCCGGTAGAGCAGCGGACTTTTAATCCGTTGGTCGGCAGTTCGAATCTGCCACGGCCTACCACCCGACGCTCGCGGAAGCCGCCCTGCGACTGCCCCGGCAGCGCGTCGCGATCGACCGAGCCGCCGGTTCGCGCACGCGAGAGGCGGGTGCGCGAAGCCGCCCGCCTCGCGGGGACCTCGTCATGCCGCCTCCCCACTCGAGGGACACACCCGCATGACGACGCTCAAGCTCCCCCGACACGACCGCTACGACTATTCGCCGATCACCGAGCGGCCCGACTATGCGTGGCCCGGTGGGCGGCGGCTCGCCTTCTGCATCACCACCAACATCGAGGTATTCGCGTTTCGCGCCGGGCTGGGGCACGACTTCGCGAAGACCGGCGAGCCGCAGACCCAGCGCAACTTCGCGTGGCGCGACTACGGCAACCGGGTAGGGATCTGGCGGCTGTTCGATCTCGCCGCCGAACTCGGCCTGCCGCTCGCCCACAACGCGAACAGCCTGCTCTACGACTACTGTCCGCAGATCATGGAGCGCATCCGCGAGCGCGGCGACGAGATCGTCGGGCACGGCCGCACCAATGCCGAGAACCAGCGCGGGTTGTGGGAACTGGACGAGGCGAGGCTGATCGCCGACGCCACCGAGGCGTTCGTCCGGCACGAAGGCGAACGGGGCCGACCCACCGGCTGGATGGGTGCCGGGGCGTACGAGAACCCCACCACGCCGGACCTGCTGAAGGAGGCGGGGTATCGCTACCTGATGGACTGGCCGATGGACGACCAGCCGGTGTGGATGCGCACGCGTTCCGGCCCCATCCTGTCCGTGCCCTATCCGGCCGAGCTCAACGATTCGCCGGCGGTCGTGCACCGCAAGCACGCCGCCCGCGAGTTCACCGACATGATCGTCGACCAGTTCGAGGAGATGGTCGATCAGTGCGAGCGGCAGCCGCTGGTGATGAACATCTCCATCCATCCCTACGTGTTCGGCCAGCCGTTCCGCCTGCGCCCGCTGCGCGAGGCGCTGCGGCACTGCCAGCAGCATCGGCACGCCGGACGGGTGTGGTGGTGCAAGCCGGGCGAGATCGCCGAGTACTGCTACTCGCTGCCGCCAGGCCTGATTCCCGGCAGTTGAGCGGCGCGGATGAGCCGGCGGGCGGCGACTGGTCGGGCGGGCGAGCGGGGGTAGAATGTCGGTGTCTGAGTCGGGCACGGAGGCCGTCATGGCGGCATACGGACGGATGCGCAGGGCAGCGGTCATGGCAATGGCCGTGGTGACGGTCGTCGCAGCGGCGATTGCGGGAAGCGGGCTCGCGCGGGCGCAACCCGCAGCGGAGGGCTGGTACACCGGGTTCGGCCTCGCGCAGGCGAAGCTGGGGTTCCGGGCATCGGATTTCGCGATCGGCCCTGCCGGAACCACCACCACGTTCGACGACAGCAACCTCGGCTATCGTTTCTTCGCCGGCTACCGCCTGAACTCGTGGTTCGCGCTCGAGGGGGGCTACGACAACCTCGGACACCACCGGGTGCGCCTGGCCAACGGAGCCGGTATCGCGCAGATCGACTACCGCGCCGATGCGCTGCGCGTGGCGGGCGTGGGCTCGTTCGCGCTGGGCGACACCGGGTTCTCGGCCTTCGGCAAGGTCGGCTTCGGCCTGTCGCGGGTGCGCGAGAACACCGCCAACCTGCCGTCGGTGGCTGGACGCGCCGATCTTGCCGCGCGCGACTGGCGGATGAGCCCCGTGCTGGGGGCAGGCCTGCAGGTGCGGCTGCCGCGCGGACTGGCCTTGCGCGCCGAGTACGAGCAGTACGTCGAAGTCGGCGATGCACCTCTACCCACCGGCCGCGCGCGGGCGGGCCTGTGGAGCCTTTCGCTGATGTACCTCTTCTGACCGCCGCGGCGGTCCGCGCGCCGCTCGGGTCGGAGCCGTGCCCGACGCCCGCCGTCACGGGTTGCGCGACCGGGCGAGGCGCAGGGCATCAGCGCAGCAGCAGGCCGATGCCGGCGAGCACCAGCAGTGCGGCTACCGCCCTCCGGAAACCCTCGGGCGTTGCGCGCGCGTGCAGCCGGGCGCCGATCGCGAGGCCGATCAGGGCCGAGGGCACGGCCATCGCCGAGAGCAGCAGCGTGTCGCGATCGAAGTAGCCGAGCGACAGATAGCCCAGGCCACGCAGCGTGCCCAGCGCGACCAGGATCGCGGACATGGTCGCGCGAAACGGACCCTTGGCCAGTTGCAGCCACTCGAGGTACACCGCGTAGAGCGGGCCGGCCATGCCCCCGAAGGCGGCGCCGACCACGGCCGCGAAGGTGGACAGCGGCGCCACCACCACCCAGCGGGGCCAGCGGCGCACTTTCGCGGCGCCCGATCCGCGCAGCAGCGAGTACAGGCCGAAACCGATCACGAACACGCCCAGTGCGTCGACCAGCACTGCGTCGGAAAGCCGGTCGAACAGGTACAGGCCGATCGCCACGCCGATCAGGCTGAACGGCACCAGGGGGCGCAGGTGGCACCACGCGATCTCGTCGCGGTGGCGCACCGCGATGCCGATCGAGGAGAGCACCGCCATCAGCGTGACTACCGGCACCACGATCGCCAGCGGCAGGAAGAGCGCGAGCGCCGGCAGCAGGATGGCGCCGAAGCCTGCGAGGTTGCGGATGGCGAAGCCTGCGGTGAACACCAGCGCGGCCCAGCCGAGCTGGAAGGCGCTCAGGCCGTCCATGGGGCCGGGGCGCCAGCGCCCCGCGTGACGACGTGACGGTACCTCATTCGCGCTCGCGCAGCGGACCCTTCACGCGCGTGATGCGCACCACCTCGGGGATGCGGCGCAGCCGGCGCATCACCTGGGCCAGGTGGAACCGGTTGGAGACCTGGATCGTGAAGTCGATCGTCGAGTAGGCGCCGGAGTCGGCCTGGTCGACGTTGACGTTGTCGATGTTGGACCCTGCGTCGGCGATCGCGCCAGCCACCTGCGCGAGCACGCCGCGTTCGTTGGCCACCGACAGGCGGATGCTGACGTTGAAGGCCCGGCGGGTCTTGTCGTCCCACTGGACGTCGACCCAGCGGTCCGACTCGTGGCGATTGCGCCGGATCACCGCGCAGTCCTGGGTATGGATCACGATGCCCTGGCCCTTGCTCACCAGGCCGATCACCGCATCGCCGGGGATCGGGTTGCAGCAGCGCGCGAGCTGGGCGGCCATGCCCTCGGTGCCACGGATCATGATCGTGCCGGCCATGCGCGGGGCGGCGGCTCCGTCGCCGGCCAGCTGCAGCAGGCGGGCGGCCACCACGGCGGCCAGTCGCTTGCCCAGTCCGATGTCGGCGTGCAGGTCGCGCCGGGTCTTCACGCCGCAATCGCGCAGCAGGCGCTCCCAGCCCGACTCGTCGATGTCGGTGACGGCGGTCTTCAGCGTGGCCAGCGCCTGGGCGAGCAGCCGCTCGCCCAGTTGCACCGACTCGGTGAGCTGCATCGTCTTGAGGAAGTGGCGGATCTGCGCGCGTGCCCGGGCAGTGGTCACGAAGTTGAGCCACGCGGGGTTCGGACGCGCCTGCAGCGCGGTGATGATCTCCACCCGATCGCCGTTGCGAAGTTCGGTGCGAAGCGCCATCAGCTCGTCGTTGATCTTCACCGCGATCGCGCGGTTGCCGATGTCGGTGTGCACGAAGTACGCGAAGTCCACCGCGGTCGCGCCCCGCGGCAGCGCCATGATCCGGCCCTTCGGCGTGAACACATAGACCTCGTCGGGGAAGAGGTCGACCTTGAGATGTTCGAGGAACTCGACCGCATTGCCGGAGGTCGACTGCAGCTCGAGCAGGCTCTGCAGCCACTGGTGGGTCTTGCGGTGCAGTTCGGTCAGTTCGCTGTCGGTGCTCTTGTAGAGCCAGTGCGAGGCCACGCCGGCCTCGGCGATCTTGTGCATGTCGCGGGTACGGATCTGGACCTCGAGCGGCATGCCGAAGGGGCCGAACAGCGTGCTGTGGAGCGACTGGTAGCCGTTGGCCTTGGGGATGGCGATGTAGTCCTTGAACTTGCCCGGGATCGGCTTGTAGAGCCCGTGGAGCACACCCAGCGCGATGTAGCAGGCGTTCACGTCGCGCACGATCACGCGAAAGCCGTAGATGTCCTGCACCTGCGCGAAGGACAGCTGCTTCTCGAGCATCTTGTTGTAGATCGAGTACAGGTGCTTCTCGCGGCCGGTGACCGTGGCCTCGACGCCAGCCTCCTTCAGGCGGGCGACGATCGCGTCGAGCACCTTGCCCACCACTTCCCGGCGGTTGCCGCGCGAGGTCTTCAGCGCCTTGGCGAGCACCCGGTGGCGCGTGGGGTGCAGGTAGCGGAAGGAGAGGTCCTGCAGTTCCTGGTAGATCGCGTTCAGGCCCAGCCGGTTGGCGATGGGCGCGTAGATGTCCAGCGTCTCTCGCGCGATGCGGCGACGGCGCTCGGCATCCATCGCCTGCATGGTGCGCATGTTGTGCAGGCGGTCGGCGAGCTTGATGAGGATGACGCGCACGTCGCGCGCCATCGCCAGCAGCATCTTGCGGAAGTTCTCGGCCTGGAAGTCTTCCTTGGTCTGGAACTCGATCGCGTCGATCTTCGACACGCCGTCGACCAGCTCGGCCACCGGGCGACCGAAGGTGGTGGCGATCTCCTCCTTGGTGACCGCCGTGTCCTCCATCACGTCGTGCAGGAGCGCGGCGGTGAGCGCCTGCGGGTCGAGGTGCCACTGGGCGAGGATCTTCGCCACCGCCAGCGGATGGGAGATGTACGGCTCGCCGCTCCTGCGGAACTGCCCGTGGTGCGCCGCCTCGCTGAACTGGTAGGCGCTCTGCAGGCGCGAGACGTCCTCGGCCTTCAGGTATCCGGCCAGGTCCTTGAACAGCAGATCGGCTTCGGCTTCGACTTCGACCATCGCGGCCTGTCGCGCGTGCCGGCTCCCGCTGCGCGGTCGGGTGGGGCCGGCGGTGTCACCGCAGGGCACGGGACCTGCGGCCAGCCGGCCCGCGGTTCCGGGGAGGACCGGACGCGCGCCACGCCGCGCAGCCGACCGACCGTTGTCAGACTACCAGAAAGCGCGCGTCAGTCCGCCGCGTGCTCGCGATGCCTGCGACCGGGACGGCGCGCGGGGTGCGGGGTGCGACCGGTGTGCGCGGGGGAATGCCGGAGGCGCAGGGGCCGACCAGGGCATCGCCGAGCGCAGGCTCGCTTGCCGGCTCGGTGCCGCATCCCACCGAACTGGCGGCGACGCAAGGGTCCGCTGTTGCGAGGCGGGCTGGAGCAGGTGCTGGCTCGCGGGAGGGCGGTCGGGCCGGTGCAAGCGCGAACGCGTTGGCCGGGATCCCCGCCGTTCCGGATGAGGCCGCGCGGGGCCGGGACGGACCGGGAGGAGCCGCGAGCCGGGAGACCGGGAGACCGGGAGACCGGGAGACCGGGAGAAACCGGGAAGATTCAGCCCGCGTTGGCGCGGGTGAGGATCTCGGCGCCGACCTTGCCGGCGGCGATCTCGCGCAGCGCGATGACGGTGGGCTTGTCCTTGTTCGCCTCGATGAGCGGCGTGGCGCCCATGGTGATCTGGCGCGCCCGGTAGGTTGCCGCCAGGGTGAGCTCGAACCGGTTGGGGACGCTCTTCAGCGCGTCGTCGACGGTGATGCGGGCCATGCGGACCTCTCTGTGCGGAAAACGTCGGGCGGTGCCGGCGGGGAAGGGCTGCGCACCCCGGGAGGAGCCTCAACCCGGCCCCGGGCCTGCGCCCAGGGCTGCCACCAGCGCCGCGTGGCGGTCGAGCTGGGTGTCGCGGCGCAACCGATGCGCGATCACGATGCTGTGGAGTTCGTGGGCCGCCACCGCGAATTCGGAGTTTACTACGACGAAATCGAACTCGCTCACGTGTTCGATCTCGCCCCGCGCCGCCGCCAGCCGCCGCTCGATCACCGCCTCGGCATCCTGGCCGCGGCCCCGCAGCCGCGCGCGCAGCGCTTCGATCGACGGCGGCAGGATGAACACGCTCACCGCTTCCGGATGCAGGCGGCGAACCTGCTGGGCCCCCTGCCAGTCGATCTCCAGCACGATGTCGCGGCCGGCACGCAGCATTTGCAGCACCCATGCCTGCCCGGTGCCGTAGTAGTTGCCGTGCACCTCGGCGTGCTCGAGCAGCTCGCCGGCGTCGACCATCGCCTGGAAGCGCGCGCGGTCGACGAAGTGGTAGTCCTCGCCATCCTGCTCGCCCGGGCGGGCGGCGCGGGTGGTGCAGGACACCGACTTGCGCACGCCGGGGTCGGTCGCCAGCAGCGCGTTGACCAGAGAGGTCTTGCCCGCGCCCGAGGGCGCGCTCACCACGAACAGGCTGCCGCTCATGCGT
Source organism: Burkholderiales bacterium (assembly GCA_044370615.1). GTDB lineage: Bacteria > Pseudomonadota > Gammaproteobacteria > Burkholderiales > CAIKXV01 > CAIKXV01. The sequence continues at coordinate 1,136 of JBIPNU010000039.1, read as the reverse complement.
GCCTCACTCGATGTTCTGTACCTGCTCGCGCATCTGCTCGACGAGTACCTTGAGCTCGATGGCCGCGCGGCTGGTGTCGCTGTCGACCGACTTCGATCCGAGCGTGTTGGACTCGCGGTTGAACTCCTGCATCAGGAAGTCCAGGCGCTTGCCCGCCGCGCCACCGCGCTCGAGCGTTCCGCGCAGCTCCGCGACATGCGCCTCCAGGCGCGAGAGCTCTTCCTCGACGTCGATCCGGGCGGCGTGGATCACCAGTTCCTGGGCGAGTCGATCGGGGTCGGCGGTGACGCCGGAGTCGGCGAGGCGCTGCAGCAGCCGTTCGCGCTGCGCCTGGAGCAGCGCGGGGATGCGGGGGCGCACCGCCTCGACGAGGCCAGCGATCGCGCGGGCACGTTCGAGCAGGAAGTCGGCGAGCCGCGCGCCCTCGCGCTCGCGCGAGGCGACGAACTCCGCGAGTGCCTGGTCGCAGAGCGCGAGCAGCGCCTCGCGCAGCGCCTCCGCGGACAGCGACTGGCCGCTCGCCACGCCCGGCCAGCGCAGGATGTCGGCCACGGACAGCGCGCGCGCGCCCGGGGCGAGCTGCTGCACGCGCGCCGCGGCCGACAGCAGGGCGGCGACCGCCTGCTCGTCCACGGCCGTCGCGCCCTGGGCCTGGGTGCCGTTGCCGACCGACACCCGGCATTCCACCTTGCCGCGGGCGATGCGCGCGGCGATGCGCTCGCGCAGCAGCGGTTCGCAGGCGCGCGCCTCCTCGGGCATGCGGAACTGCAGATCGAGGAAGCGGTTGTTGACCGAGCGCAGTTCGAGGCTGAGCGTGCCCTGCGGCAATTCTCGGCTCGCGCTCGCATACCCGGTCATGCTGCGGATTCGGTTGGCCATCGGAAGGAGTGCCGCGACGGCCGGTCGCGGTGCACGGGGACGGGGTTGGCGAATCCCGGTCCGGCGCGGCGGGGCGCGGACATCCGGAGGTCCCGGTCGGGGCTGGGCACGCGGGCACCCCGCCGGTTCCGGGTTGGCGGACGGACAACGACCGGGCCCCGGGACTTGTATTCGGCAGGGCGAGCGACCACAATCGCGCGCCTCTTTCAGACGATAGCACAGGCCCCGTCCGGCCATGATTCCCGCCCCGACCGCAT